>JAYUYB010000026.1:0-5742 GCA_043752655.1 Chloroflexota bacterium | reverse complement strand
CGCGTGCCACAGGTGAGCGAGCTGCTGAACAAGCTTGGCCCGCTGCTTACCGACGAGGCCATGCAGACGCTGAACTACCAGGTGGACGGCCCCGACGCCCGCGAGCCCGCCGATGTGGCGCGCGAGTTTCTCCAGGCGAGCGGCCTGCTGCCGTAGGGCCATCTGACGGTGGACGAGGGACGGTAGACGGTGCCGGGCCAGCAGACGGTAGACGGTAGACGATAGACGATGCTATGCTTTACCGTCCACCGTCCACCGTCCACCGTCAAGAACAAGCCACAGTAAATCTAAAAGTTACGCCATGAGCGCAATCAGCGTAGAGCGGGTCAGCAAGCAATTTCCTGGCGAGGGGCGCCCAGCCGTGGTCGAGGTGAGCCTTACGGTGGAGCCGGGCAGCTTCGTGGTGCTGATCGGCCCCTCGGGCTGCGGCAAGACCACGCTGCTGAAGATGCTCAACCGGCTGTACGAGCCATCCAGCGGCCGCGTGCTGGTTGATGGTGCCGACGCAGCCGCTATCCCCGCCACCGAGCTGCGGCGACGTATGGGCTACGTGATCCAGCAGACCGGGCTCTTTCCGCATATGCGGGTCGAGAAGAATATCGCTGTTGTGCCCGAGCTGCTGGGCTGGGAGCGTGCGCGCATCGACCAGCGGGTGGACGAGCTGCTGGAGCTGATCGGCCTGCCGAAGACGTATCGCCGCCGCTACCCGCGCCAGCTCTCGGGCGGCGAGCAGCAGCGCGTGGGCCTGGCGCGCGCGCTCGCCGCCGACCCCGCCATCCTGCTGATGGACGAGCCTTTCGGGGCGCTCGACGCGATCACGCGGACACGCCTACAAGACGAGCTGCTGCGCATCCAGCGGCGCCTGCGCAAGACCGTGCTCTTTGTGACTCACGACATCGAGGAGGCGCTGCGCCTGGCCGACAAGGTGGCGGTGATGCGCGCGGGCACGCTGCTGCAATACGATACGCCGCTCCAGATTGTCACGCGGCCCGCCGACGCCTTTGTGGCCGATCTGGTTGGTGCCGACGATCTGCTGCGCCGCCTGAGCCTGGTGCAGGCCGGGGCGTTTGTGGCGGGGCGCAATCTACCGCCTGGCGGCCCCGACGAGCCACGTATCGCAGGCACCGAAAGCCTACGCGATGTGCTGTCGGCGATGGTGGGCAGCCCGACGGGCGGGGTGACGGTGCAGGATGAGGCGGGCAGTGACGTGGCGCGCCTCAGCTTCGACGAGCTGCGCGAGGCTGTGGCCCCGTCGCTCACGCGAGCCACGGGGGCGAAAACGTAGATGGATCAGCTGAGCGCGGGGGTGCGTTATATCTTTAACAATCCGGCGCTGATGCTGGAGCTCACCTGGCAGCAGCTCTGGATCACGCTGGTATCGCTTGGCATCGCCATCGCCATCGGGCTTCCGCTCGGCGTGCTCGTTGCGCGCGTGCCCGCTCTGCGGCCGCCGGTGCTGGGCCTGCTCACAGCGATCTACACCATCCCGAGCCTGGCCATGCTGGTGCTGCTGCTGCCGATCACAGGGCTAGGGCCACGCACGGCGATCGTGGCGCTGGCGGCCTATGCGCAGGTGGTGCTGGTGCGCAACACGCTGCTTGGGCTCACTTCGGTGGAGCCTGCGGTGGTCGAGGCGGCGCGCGGCATCGGCATGACGAGCTGGCAGCGGCTGTGGCGCGTGGAGCTGCCCCTGGCGCTGCCGCTCATCCTGGCGGGCGTGCGCATCGCCACGCTGTCGATCATCGGCATCGGCGCGGTGGCGGCCCTAATCAACGCGGGCGGCCTTGGGACGCTGCTGTTCCAGGGCGTGAACTCAGGCCAGCGCGCGAAGATCGTGGCCGGCACGCTCGCCCTGGCGCTGCTGGCGCTGCTGGCGAACCTGCTGCTGCGAGCGCTGGAGCGGGCGGCAAGTTTGACGGGAGACGGGCGACGGTAGACGGTGTGGAGGGCTTGGAGCACGAACGGCGCGAACAGCTGGAAACCACCGCGAACCCGGCCATGCCCCTGAGGTTTCGTGTTCGCGTCGTTCGTGCCCCTTCGTGCCGTTCGTGCTCCAGACGGCTCGGGGCACACCGTCCACCGTCCACCGTCCACCGTCTACCCGGTGTTCTTGAGCCCCGCCGCGATGCCATTGATTGACATAAGAACTACCGTCTCCAGAGCCTCCTGGTCGGCGGGGTCGTGGGGGGCGCGCAGGCGGCGCAGCAGGTCGATCTGGATGTAGCTGAGCGGATCGACGTAGGGGTTGCGCTGGCGGATAGCGCGCTGGAGCACGGGCTGGGCGTCGAGGATGTCGGCGATCTCGGCAACCTGGCAGATCAGGGTGCGGGTGCGCTCGTGCTCTATGCGAATCGCCCCAAAGATACGCCCGGCCAGGGCTTGGTCGCCTACCAGCTCGGCGTAGCGCCGGGCGATCGCCATGTCGGCCTTGGCGATGATCAGCTGCGCGTTGTCGAGCAGGGTCTTGAAGAAGGGCCACTCGCGATACATCTGGCGCAGGAGCGCAAGTGCTGAGTGCTGAGTGTTGAGTGCTGAGTGAGGCGGAGCCAGATCGGGCTCAGTACTCAGCACTGGTGACTCAGCACTCAGAAAGGCGGCCAGCCCGCTGCCAAGCCCAAACCAGCCCGGCAGCGTGTGGCGGCTCTGCATCCAGCTGAAGACCCAGGGGATGGCGCGCAGATCTTCGATCCGGTCGCTCTGGCGGCGTGAGGCGGGGCGCGAGCCGATGCGCAGCCGCGAGATCTCGGCGATCGGCGTGGCCTCGCGGAAGTAGCTCAGAAACTCTTCGTGCTCGTAGATCAGGCCGCGGTAGGCCGCGCGGCCCGCCGCCGCGATCTGCTCCATTGCCGCGAGCCATTCTGGCCGGGGCTGGCGCAGCAGTTCGGGGGAGCCAGCCCGCAGCACCGCGTTCACCACCTGCTCCAGGTGGCGTGCCGCCGTGAGCGGGTCGAGGTAGCGGTCCGAGATCATCTCGCCCTGGTCGGTCATCTTGATCTGGCCGCGCAGCGTGCCAGGCGGCTGCGAGAGGATGGCCTGGCCCGCTGGCCCGCCGCCGCGCCCCACGGCCCCGCCGCGTCCGTGGAAGAAGCGCAGCCGCACGCCGTGTGCGTCGGCCAGGGCGCTTAGGGCCATCTGGGCCTTGTAGAGCGCCCAGTTCGCCGCCACAAAGCCGCCCTCTTTGTTGCTGTCGGAGTAGCCGAGCATCACCTCCTGCGTGTTGTCGCGCAGGCGCAGCTGCTCGCGGTAGGCCTCTAGCTTCAGCAAGGTCTCTATCAGGGCGGGGGCATTGATCAGGTCGTCGCCGGTCTCGAAGAGTGGTACGACATTCAGGCGGCTATGGGCGCCAGCCTTGTAAAGACCCACCTCGCGGCAGAGTAGCAGCACAGCCAGCATGTCGCTGACGCTGGCGGTGGTCGAGATCACATACGTCTCGATCACCTCGGGGTCGAGCTGCTCTAGCAGGGCGGCGACGGTGCGAAAGGTCTGGATGGTCTCGGCGGTCTCCTCGCTGTAGCCGGCGAGGCGGGCGGCGGTGAGCGGGCGCGAGCCCTCGATCTCCGCAGCGAGCAGCGCGATCTTGGCATTCTCGTGCAGCCCGGCGTAATCGGCGCAGACGCCTGCGGCCCGAAAGATCTCGTCGAGCGCGCTCAGGTGGCGCCCGCTGTGCTGGCGAATATCGAGCGTGGCAGTGTGGAGCCGGAAGATCGCCACTTTGGCGATCACATCGCGCAGCAGGCCATTGGCCTGGCGGGCGCCGCCATTCGCTAGCAGGCTCGCGTGCATCAGGCGCAGGTCGGCGAGCAGCTCGTCGGAGTGGAAGTAGATCGTCGGGAGCGGGACGGGCGGCGGGTCCACGCCCCAGCGTGGTTCGTGCTGAAGAGTGTGGCGCAGCGTCTGCTCCAGGCGCGCCCGGATCAGCGCGAGCAGGCGGCGGTAGGGCTCACGGGTATGGTGGGGGCTGATGCCAGCGACGGCGTCGGGGAAGCGGGCGGCGTACTGCTCGATCCGCTCCAGCAGCTCGGGGCTTACGTCTACCTGGTACAGCGACTGGCTGAGATCGGTGAACAGGCCCTCGACGCAGCCGAGCAGGTGGCGCAGGGCGGAGGCGCGCATCAGGCGCACGGTGCGCGTGGTAACCTCGGGGGTCACGAACGGATTACCGTCGCGGTCGCCGCCCATCCAGCTGCCGAAGCGCAGCAGGGGTGGCAACTCCCAGCTGTGCTCGGGATAGTGCTCCTCCAGGGCTTGCTGGAGCGTGCGGTAGATCTGGGGCAGCAGATCGTAGAGCACGGTCTGGAAGTAGAAGAGGCCGTTCTCCACCTCGTCGGCGACGGAAGGCTTCTGGACGCGCACATCGTCGCTCTGCCAGATGCCGACAAGCTCGCGCTCGATGCGGTCAAGCGTGGCGCGGCGCTCGTGGGGGAGCAGCAGGCGCTCGCCGAGGCTCAGCTCCAGCAGGCCGTCGAAGATACGGCGCTGCTTGATCAGTGTGGTGCGGCGGCGCGACTCGGTGGGGTGCGCGGTGAGCACCGGCATGATCAGGGCGCTGTCGAGCCAGGCGCGCAGGGCCTCGGCGGGCACAGCCTGGGCGCGCAGCGTGGCCACAGCGGCGCCGATGCTCTCTGCGCGCGGGGCGGGTGCGCTGCGCAGATCGCGCTCGCGCAGCACGCGCAGGCGCTCCACGCCCTCGGCGAGGTTCACGAGGCCGAAGTAGAGCGTGAAGGCCTTGGTAAGGCCGTGGATCTCGCCCACGGAGAGGTCGGCGATCAGCTGCTGGAGCGTGCGGGCCAGCTGCTCATCGCCGTCGGCGCGCAGATCCTTGGCCATTAGGCGCACGCGCTCCTCCAGCGAGAAGGCGGCGGCGCCACTCTGGTCGGAGAGCACACTCCCCAGGGCGTTGCCAAGCGCCTTGATGTTGGATGAGAGCGGGTCGCGCTCGCTGAACGGTTGTGTGTTAGTCATAAGATCCTCGTTGTGGGAAGGATCGTACGACGCTGTACGGGGGCGCCCACAAGGGGCGCCCTTACTGGCTCCCTGCGTTTTACGGTGGACGGTGCTGGCTACCGTCTACTGTCCTACGTCTACCGTCCTGGGTTGCTACTCGCCACCCTCGGCGATGATGCCCTCGACGTGGGCGGCGTCGTTGAGGCGCATCAGGCGCCAGCCGTTGCGGCCAAGGCGAAACTCGGTGAGCGAGCCGTTATCGAGCCACATGCGGCCGAAGAGGCCCAGGTCGAGCCCGATCACATGGCAGAGCAGGGCGCGGATCGTGCCGCCGTGCGAGACGGCCACGATCGTCTCGCCTTGCTGGTGGGTCTCCTGGAGGTAGTTGAGGGCCACGAGGGCGCGGGCCTGGAGCTGGGCGTAGCTCTCGCCGCCGATGCGCACGGTGCGCGCGGGGTCGCGCTTGTACTCGGCCATATGGTCGGGGAAGCGGCGATACAGCTCCTCGGGGGTGTGGCCCTCCCACTGGCCCACGTCGATCTCGCGCAGCTCGGGCATGGCCACGGGCGTGCGGCTAAGGGCGGCGCCGACGATCTCGGCCGTCTGCCAGGCGCGCACAATGTCGCTGCTGTAGAGGGCGGCCACCTCGAAGCGGCGCAGGCGCTCGGCGGCGCGGCGGGCCTGCTCCTGGCCGCGCTCGTTCAGCGGCACGTTGCCCTGGCCCTGGTACTGGAGCGTCACGTTCCAGGGCGTCTCGCCGTGGCGCACAAAGATCAGTCGCATAAACCCCGCTTTTTT
>JAYUYB010000025.1:0-5746 GCA_043752655.1 Chloroflexota bacterium | reverse complement strand
TCAAGGCGCGTCTGCTTGTCGTGGGCCGGGTCGAGGCGCAGGGGCACATTGGGCCGCCCGTCGGTGATCAGCACCAGGGTGGTGCGGGGGATGCCGCGCGAGCGGGCCTGTTCCGAGACCTGGTAGGCCGCCAGGAGCGCCGCCGCCAGCGGGGTGCCGCCGCCCGTGGGCAGCACGTCGAGCGCGCGCTTGGCCAGCTCCACGCTCTGCGAAGGCGGCAGCAGCAGCTCGGCCTGCTCGCCGCGAAAGGCCAGCAGCGCCACCTGGTCGCGATGCACGTAGGCCTGCTGGAGCAGCGCGTTCACCGCGCCCTTCGCCTGGCGCATGCGGTGCAGCGCCATCGAGCCGCTGGCGTCCACCACGAAGCAGAAGAGCGTGCCGGCCTTGCTGCGGTACTTTTTGATGTGCAGGTCTTCGGCTTTGAGGCGGACGATGGACGGTGGACGGTGGACGGTGGCGCTTTGTGATGCCTCGTCCTGTCGCACGCGCTGCCACGGCGCCGCCGCGCGCAGGGTGGCGATCACATCGAGGCGGCCCTGCGAGGGCAGGCCGGGCACGGAGCGGATGTGGCGGCCACGGGTGCCAGAGGTGCTGCCGCGCGAGCCGCTGCGCCCGCTGCGCCGCACAGTGAAGGGCGTCTCCAGCACATCGGGCGGCACGTCTGCGTCCAGGGCGGCGAGGATCAGCTCCTCCACAGTCAGCTCCTCGGGCGGCGGCGGGGGCTGCTCTTCCTGCTCATCGTCATCGTCGCGCTGCGGCTCGTCGGTGGGCGGCGGCGGCTCGGGCGGCGCCGGGGCGGGCTGCGACTGCTGCTCCGGCTGCTCCTCGCTCTGGGGGGCGCGGGTGGCGCGCGGCAGCAGCACCAACCGCACAGCGCGCTCTAGATCCTCATCGGCCACCTCGTCGCGGCCGGCGAGGGCGGCGGCGGCGAGGGCGGCGCGCACGGCGAAGATGTCGGCGCGGTGCCCTTCCACACCCAGGGCGAGCGCGGCCTGAGTCAGCTGGCCAATCTGGGCATCGCTGATCTGCGTGGCGGGCAGCGCCTCGCGGGCGGCCAGCACAAGCGCCTGGAGCAGGGCATCCTCTTCCTTGAACTCCGACAGGGGACGGTAGACGGTAGACGGTGGACGGTCAGCTTCGCTCTTTCCAGTCTTCTTGCGAGCTTGGCGCCCGTTGTCGGCCCCCACCGTCCACCGTCCTTCGTCCACCGTCATGTTCCTGCGTACCACTTCGGCGCGGGCGTGCGTGGGCGACTGCGCCACGGGGGCGACAATCAGGCCAACCCGGTCGAGCAGGTGGCGGCGCGGCGGCCCCTCGCCTGGGTCGTAGGTGGCGAGCAGGGCGAAGCGTGCGGGCTCCACCACACTCAGGCCCTCGCGCTCCACGCGCACTACGCCGCCATCGAGGGCGGCGAGCAGATGGTTCACGGCGCTGTCATCGAGCAGGTTCACGCTATCGGCGTAGAGCAGGCCGCCGTGGGCGCGGGCCAGCACGCCGCTGCGATGCACGCGCTCGCCGCGCGCCAGGGTCGCCTCCAGATCAAGGCCGCCGAGCAGCCGATCCTCGGTGATGCTGACAGGCAGCTCGACAAAGATCGTCTGGTCGAGCAGCTGGGCGAAGCTGCGGGCCAGCGTGCTCTTGCCCGTGCCGACGCCGGCCGCGATCACCGCACCGCCGAGGCCAGGGTCCACCGCGAGCAGCAGCAGCGCCTGGCGCGCGGCGTCCAGGCCAACGAGCGCGGAGAAGGAGAGCGTGGGGGGAGTCATATCACTTTGGATTGCCGAGCCCTTTGGAGCACGAACGGCGCGAATGGGTGCGAACCACCGCAAACCCCTACACCCGCATGGAGGTTCGCGTTCGCGCTGTTCGTGCCATTTCGCGCCGTTCGCGATCCAGACGGTTCGGGACACGCCGCGCCTGATCGGCTATCGGCTATTGCATATCACACCAGCACCTCAGCGACGGCGCGATCAATGCGGGCGGCGTCGTCCTGAGTCTCCAGCGGATCCTTGCGCAGGCGATGGCGCAGGGCGAGCGTGGCGATGCGGCGCACATCGGCGAGCTCCACCACGTCGCGGCCCTCGTAGGCGGCCAGGGCGGTGGCGGCGCGGCTGAGCGTAAGCTCGCCACGATGGCCGTCGATCTCTAGGCGCACGCACAGCTCGGCGAGCTTGTAGAGCACCGGGTCGGACAACTCCACGGTAGGGAGGCGCTTCTGGGCGGCCCTGATCTTCCGCTGGAGCTTGGCCGTCTCCTTCTCCCAGGCTGCCGCGAAGGCGTGGGGGTCGGCGTCGTAGGCGCGGCGGCGCTTGACGATCTCCACGCGCTCCGGCACATCGGTGATCGTGACAATGCGCGCGTGCAGGCCGAAGCGATCCAGCAGCTGTGGGCGCAGGTCGCCCTCCTCGGGGTTGCCGCTGCCCACGAGCACAAAGCGGGCGGGGTGGCGCACGCTGATGCCCTCGCGCTCCACGAGGTTTACGCCGGAGGCGGCCACGTCGAGCAGCACGTCTACCAGGTGATCCTCAAGCAGGTTCACCTCATCGATGTAGAGGAAGCCGCGATTAGCGCGGGCCAGCAGGCCGGGGGCGAAGGCCTGCACGCCTTGGGTGAGCGCCCGCTCGATGTCGAGCGTGCCGCAGACCCGGTCCTCGGTGGCGCCGAGCGGCAGATCCACCACGGGCACGGGGATAGTGACGACCGACGAGCGACGAGCGACGACCGAAGGTGACTTGCCGTTCGTGGTGAGATCGCCTACGTCGTCGCTCGTTGCGCGAACGTGGGCGCAGCGGCCATCAGCCTCGGGGGCGCAGGCGTATGGGCAGCCGCCCACCGCTTTGATCGGCGGGAGCATGGCGGCGAGGGCGCGCACGGCAGTAGACTTCGCGGTGCCCCGATGGCCCATCACCATCACGCCGCCGATGCCGGGGTTCACCACGCAGAGCAGTAGGCCCAGCTTCAGCTCGGCCTGGCCGACGAGGGCAGTGAACGGGTACGGCGGAGTGGGACCGATAGGCGTGGCGGGGACGTGACCATTGGGCGAGACGGGCGATTCAGGCAAAGCAGTAGCCATAACTCACCAGCTAAAGCAGACGGTAGACTGTAGACGGTGGACGGTCAACCAGGACGAGGCATACTCCATGCGTACGCTCGTTGCAGGCTACCGTCCACCGTCTATCGTCCACTGTCAAAAGAATCGCTACGTTTTACGTTCTACGCTGGCTTTCAGCAGCCTTCGAGCCGGCGGTGGGCTCGCGCTGGCCGTCGCTCTTGCGGCGGGCGTAGGCGGTGGTATTCGTCCAGAGGAACGTAAGGGCCAGGGCTAGGACGGTAAGAATGAGCGAGGCCCAGCAGACCAACGCGGGCGCGAATGGCCCGATCATTTGGGTGGCTTCACCGAGACCGGAAGGCATAGAGTTACTCCTGCTTGGCCTCACGCGCTTTCGCGGCGAAGGAGGGCATAATCACTTCGCGCATCTTCTGCGGGTCGATCCGGAAATTCTCCACCAATTCTACCACGTATCGCAGGTGGTGCCTTGGGATGGAGACGAACATCTCCGTCACATCGAGGCGGTTATGCATGCGGCCGCCGCCGTCGCCAATGGCGAAGACGGAGTTGCCGGTGCGCCACGGCGCCGCGAAGATCGACGAGCAGGCGCTGGCCCCAAGCTCGCCCACTGGGAACGTACCTTCGCGCACGCTGGCGGCTCCGGCGATCTGCATGGCCCGCTGCGGGTCCACCACGCAGATCAGCAGATCCACCTGCACGCCGTCAGGCACCTCATCGAGGGGGGCGGCTGCGAGCGCACTGATCATCCCCTCGGGGAGCGAGTGGCTCTGGCGCTTGTTGCAGGCTGCCGCCTGGGGCGTGTAGAAGCCCTGGGCGTCGGTGAGGTAGCCGCCCTCGGTGATGTAGCTATCGGCCTGCTCGTTCCAGCCAAGGTGATACTGGCCCACCCAGCAGTCGTGGCTCGTGCGGCTCACATAGATCCGCCGCCCCTGCTCGGCCTCGCGCACGATGCCGCAGGCCACAATCTGCACCGGCTCGTAGCCCTCGGGCGGCCCGTCCTTGCAGTAGGTGATCGCCACCGGCCTCCGCTTCACGCGCATCTTCTCGACCAGCAGCTGGTTGAGGTACTTGAGATCTGGGATGTCGTCGCTCATCGCATTCGCTCCGCTCTGCTCTGCTCAAAGACAAGGAGACAGGGAGACAAGGAGACCGGGAGCGATTTAGCGTCGCCAGAGCGGGTTCACTTGCTCTGGGGATTCAGCTGCGCTCTGCTCGAAGCTACTACACCAGCCCCACCAGCATGCGATCGCCCACCAGCGCACCCGCAGATGCCACGGCGCCAGCACGTATTCGGGCGACACCGTCGTCGGCCTGATTACCGTTGCCATCGGAACACCTCATTTTGCATTTTGCATTACCGGTAGAGCGGACTCCCCGGTCGCCGCAGGTCCACGTAGCGATAGGGCTCGCCGGACTTCTGGAGCGCGGCGAGGATCGCCAGCTTGCTATCGAGCTCGCGCTCGTCGCCCATGCAGATCGTAGTGTTGCCGTCGACTGTAAGCGTCATGCCCTTCTTAGGGTCCTGGTTGGCCTCGGTGACGTACATACCAAGGTCGTTGGTGAGCCGCCGCACCACCATGCGCATCATGGGGTCCATACCGGGCTTCTCGCCCACGGCCTGCTGCATCAGCCCCAGCTCTAGGGTGGGGATCTGCTTGACCTTCTTGCCGCCGAACAGCTCGTCGGCGCCGGCCCCTACGGGCACAATATCGGGCTCCTCGGCGCCAAACACGCGCAGGAACTCTTTGTACTCCAGCGGGCGCACGTCCTTCATCGGCGCGTTGGGCGTGCTGCGCGTGATGATCTGCTGCGCCAGCTGATCGAAGATTGCGTTGAAGCGCGGCTCGCTCAGCGCCAGCTTGCAGGCGTCGGCCAGCTCGCGCACGGTGCGGTCCAGCGGGATGTTCGCCAGCACCGGCAGGTTGATCCGCTCGGCGAAGCGCTCGGCCACGCCGGAGCCATCGTCGCGGTTCACGATCAGGCCAAGCAGGCGCGTGCGCCCGCCCATCTCGCTAAAGTACTTGGCGGCGCTGGCGATATTATTGGCGGCGTAGAGACTCTGGCGATCGTTGCCACAGAGGATGATCACCTCCTCGGCCAGCGAGCGCGAGAGCGGCGTGGCGAAGCCGCCGCAGACCACATCGCCCAGAAAGTCCATCACCACATAGTCGAGCGCCCACTGGCTAAGGCCGAACTTCTCCAGGGTATCGAAGCCGAAGGTGATGCCGCGCCCGCCGCAGCCGCGCCCGACCTCGGGGCCGCCGATCTCGCAGCCGTACACCGTGGTGGGGCCGCCCTCGATCTGCGTCTTGAAGATCACATGCTGCGCCTGGAGCTGATCCTCGCGGCCCGACTCCTTGTAGTCGCGCCAGACATCGCCGAGCGTCGGCAGACTGACGCCGCCAAAGAGCGCGTTGCAGCTATCATGCTTCGGGTCGCAGCCGAGCTGCATCACCCGATTGCCGAGCAGGGCCAGCTTGCTTACCAGGTTGGTGGTGAAGAACGACTTGCCCATGCCGCCCTTGCCGTAGACGGCGAGCATGCGAGCGTTGGAGGTGGCGGGCTGTTTGGCGTTGGCGGGCATTGCGCACTTCCTTTTCCGGGACGGTCGACGGTGGACGGTAGCTGTACCGTCCCCCGTCTATCGTCCACCGTCTGAGCTTAGTTCTGATCGCC
>JAYUYB010000024.1:0-2232 GCA_043752655.1 Chloroflexota bacterium | reverse complement strand
GCGCCCTCCAGCATGGCGCCGTCGAAGTTAGTGTAGGCCAGGTCGGCCGTCTGAAGAAAGGGGCGCACCTGGTCGAACAGCACATCGTAGCCCTGGGACTCGCCAACGGCCTGAATATTCTCGTGGGGGAAGGTGTCGCCGGTGGCAGCGATGGTAAAATAGGTCTCGGAGCCATCGCCGGGGCCGCAGAGATTCGCGGCGGGCAGCGGCTGGTCGAGGCCGTCGGGGCGCTGGGCGCGGGCCAGGGGCGGCGCGGCGAGCAGGGCCGCGAGGGCGAGCAGCAGAGCGGCGCGAATCAGGCGGGCCATGCGCGTCTCCTGGGCGGCAAGCTGTGTCGGCGGCCCAACGACAGCGCGTAGGATTCCAGTTGTCATCAAGCACTAATGTGCTATAATAGCATGGTCGCAGAAAGAGTGTAAAATACCGGGTATCCGCAGCGTCCATCGTCCGGCCCGGCTGCGTTCAAGCTGCAATCTGCAATCTGCAACCTTATGTTCCAGCGCCCCTCGCTCAACTTGGCCCTCATGCTGCTGGTGCCGCTGGCGCTGATCTATGGCGCCTTCCAGGTTACACAAGCCCCCGAGACAGTGCTGTCGCGCTGGGGTGGGGGGTTATCGGCTGCCTTCAGCGATGTGCCGGGCGCGAACGCGCTGGTGGGCAACGCCGAGCCGTTGGCAGCGCTGATGCAGCCGACCCTGGCAGCGCCGCCCGCCGCCGAGCAGTTGGCTGCGTTCAACGCAGGCAGCGCGCTTCAGGAGAGCGTAGCCGACGGGCGGGTGGAGTTCTACCGACGCGAGATCGCCGGCGGCGAGCTGATCTACACGGTCGCCCGACTGGACGAACAAGTCCACGTTGAGCTGATCAACGCCGACGGCGCCACCCCCGGCAGCGACGCCACCGGCGACACGATCTGGACAGACGGCCAGAAGCATCTTGCCCCCGTGGTTGTGATGGCGGGCGCCCCCTACGCCGCACGCAGCGGGATGGAGCTGCTGTGGGCGATGGCCTTCGGCTTTCACGGCGCCGCGCGCACCTCGAACGAGGGCAGCGTCGTGATCAATGGGGTGATCCACCGTGTGAACGCGGGGCGCGGCGCGCTCTGCATCACCCCCGAGGGCCGCGCCAGCATTGGCAAGTTTAGCCACGAGCAGCTCCAGGGCTGTGTGCAGGCCGTGGGTGGTGGCCCCGTGATCCTCTGGGAGCGCAAGATCGCGAACCCCGAGGTTAGCACTCCCAGCGACGAGTATCTCCCCTTCAACCCCCTCGGCGAGGACTTCGCCCAGCTCGACTGGCGCATCAAGGTCTACAACGGCGGCTACCCCAAGACAGCTGTCTGCGTAGGCGAGCTGCCCGATGGCCGCTCGTTCCTGGTGCTGGCCAACTCCAACGGCATTGCGGGCGTGGAGTTTGCGCGCGCCCTGCGCGATATGGGCTGCCACAGCGCCCTCGGCGGCGACGACGACACCTCCACCCAGGCTGTCTGGCGCGGCCAGCCGCTCTGGCAGCGCGACCAGCGCCCCGTCCCCGACGCGATCGCGGTGTATGTGCGACAGTAGCTCACTGCGCTCGCCTCGGAGACAAGGAGACCGCCCTCGCGCTGCTCGGGCTGGAGACAAGGAGACAAGGAGCGCCTATCGGTAACAGCGGGCGTCGTTATCTCCTTGTCTCCTTGTCTCCTTGTCTCCCGATCACCGTGTGCCCAGCACCTGCCCCACCAGCAACTCGATCGCGCCCGAGTTTGGCAGGGTGGCGTACGGGTCGCCAGGGATACCGCCCTCGTAGACCATGGTCTCGTCCAGGGCGTAGCGCTCCACCTGATCTGGTGGGAGGCTGCGGAAGGCCCAGGCCAGGCCGATCATCTGATCGAGCGACAGGTCGGTCTGGATATCGTCACGCAGGGCGGTGGAGAGGTCGGCCAGCATCTGCACCTGGCCGAGGATATTCTGCTCACGCACGCGCTGGAGGATGGCGAGGAGCACCTGCTGCTGGCGCCGGTTGCGGGCGTAGTTGCTGTCCATGTGACGCATGCGGCTGTAGATCAGGGCGGTGTCGCCGTCCATGTGCTGGGCGCCCGGCGCGAAGTAGGCCTCCATGTAGCCGTAGTCCATGGTGGGGTACTGCGGGTCGTACAGTTCCTCTTCCACCACCAGATCTACGCCGCCGATAGCGTTGATGCCCGTGATGAAGGCGTTAAAGTCGGCGCGGATCACATGATTGATCGGCAGCCCGAGC
>JAYUYB010000023.1:0-5757 GCA_043752655.1 Chloroflexota bacterium | reverse complement strand
ACGGGTTCTCGCCGGTGATCTGGGCGTACATGTCGAACAGGTTGCCGTAGCGCTCGGCGATCTTGGGCTTGCCCACGCGCTTGATCGCGTCGGCGAAGTCGAGGTAGACGCCCAGGCCGCCGGGGCCAACGCCACGCCCCTCGTCGCAGACTTGCTTGGCATTGCGCGAGGCTACGTCACGGGGCACCAGGTTGCCGAAGGCCGGGTAGCGCTCCTCCAGGAAGTAGTCGCGCTCACTCTCAGGGATCGCGTTCGCCTCACGTACGTCGCCCGGCTGCTTTGGCACCCAGATGCGGCCATCGTTGCGCAGCGACTCGCTCATCAGGGTCAGCTTGCTCTGGTGGTCGCCGGTCACGGGGATGCAGGTGGGGTGGATCTGGGTGTAGCAGGGGTTGCCAAACAAGGCGCCCTTGCGATGGGCGCGCCAGATCGCCGTTGTGTTGCAGCCCTTGGCGTTGGTGCTCAGGTAAAAGACGTTGCCGTAGCCACCGGTGGCTAGCACCACGGCGTCGGCGACGTGGCGCTCCAGCTTGCCTGTCACCATATCGCGGGTGATAATGCCGCGCGCCTGGCCATCAACCACCACCACATCTAGCATCTCGGTGCGCGGGTACATCTGCACCGTGCCGGCGGCGATCTGGCGGCTCAGGGCCTGGTAGGCGCCGAGCAGCAGCTGCTGGCCCGTCTGGCCGCGCGCGTAGAAGGTGCGGCTTACCTGGGCCCCGCCGAACGAGCGGTTGTCGAGCGCGCCGCCGTACTCGCGTGCGAAGGGCACGCCCTGGGCCACGCACTGGTCGATGATATTCATCGACACCTGGGCCAAGCGGTAGACGTTGCTCTCGCGGGCGCGGAAGTCGCCGCCCTTCACGGTGTCGTAGAACAGGCGAAACACGCTGTCGCCGTCGTTGCGGTAGTTTTTGGCCGCGTTGATACCGCCCTGCGCGGCGATGGAGTGCGCGCGGCGCGGGCTATCCTGGTAGCAGAAGCACTTGACGTTGTAGCCGGCCTCGCCGAGGGTTGCGGCGGCGGCGCCACCTGCCAGACCCGAGCCCACTACGATCACGCTGTAGCGGCGGCGGTTGGACGGATTCACCAGCTTCATGTCGAAGCGATGCTTGTCCCAGCGCTGCTCGATCGGCCCGCCCGGCGCGTGGGCGTCCAGGCCCTGTACGAACTCGACCGTCCGCACACCCGTGCGGGTCGCGGTCTCGTTCTTCGTCTCGCTCATGGTGTCGCTCCTCACAAAGCTGATGCGCTACGCCGCCGGGCCAACGATGCCTGCCAGAACCGCGAGCGGGAAAGTGATGTTGCCAATCGCTACCACGACGGCCACCCCAATGGCCAGGCCGCGCAGCAGCCCCGTGTACTTGGCGCTGTTCAGGCCCAGGGTCTGGAACATGCTCCAGACGCCGTGGAAGAGATGCAGGCCCAGGAAAAGCATGGTGAGAATGTAAATCCCCACGATCAGGGGGTTCTGGAAGCCGACGACCACGTTGTTGTAGGCGAAGAACTCGCCGTTGCGCTCGGGCTGGTAGGTGCCAGGCGCAAAGCCCACCGCCCCGAAGGTGAGGTGTGCAATGTGGAACAGGATAAAGAGGAAGATCAGCAGGCCGCCGTAGCGCATGGTGTAGGCCGCGTAGCCCGTCTGGCGCTTCTTCACACCGTAGCGCCGCACGCCGCTTACCGCAGAGTCTGCCACGCCCTTGCGGCTCTGGATGGTGAGCGTGGTGGCGGCCCAGATATGCGCCACGACTGCGGCCAGCAGGCCCAGGCGCGCCACCCAGAGCAGATGCTCGTGGCCGAAGATCGGGTGCCCGATCTCGCGCAGGCCGGCCGCGTACTCGTTAAACACCAGCGGCCCCTGGTACATCTTCAGGTTGCCATACATGTGAAAGAGCACAAAGCCAACCAGCAGGATGCCGCTGAGCGCCATGATCACTTTTTTTCCGACCGATGTCCTGTGGAGCGTGAGCACGCCTGTCATGGACGCTTCCTTCCTTCAACACGTACGCAAACACACCGGCGTGCCTGCGTCGAATCGGCCTGCACAACCTCGTTGCCTGGGGCGGCCACAGTTGGCCGCCGCTACCATCCATGAGATGAGCTTGGACACAGTACGAGAGGCGTGCTGTTGCATGAGCGTAGATACACGAATTATACCAAAAGCGTTGGGCTTGTCGAACAAGCGGCCAGCTGGCGCTGCGCTTGTGAAGAATAATACAGAGCATTAGAAAGCCAAAAGCCCCGTGTAGAACGGGGCGATCTGAATACTATAGCAAATCCGTCTGCTGTGGTCTGCCAGATGTCGGTCTTATGGAACAGTTTCACGCGCTCCTTGCTATGGCCCTGTGCCCTGTGCCCTGTGCCCCGTCTCCTCGTTCTAGCGCTGCTCGAAGAGCAAGAAGCGCATCGTCCCACTAGGATGCGTGTAGGAGCGCACGAGCTGCAGGCCCGGAAAGCGTGTGGCGAGCTGATACGCCTCGGCCAGCTGCGCATCCGCTAGCACGTAGGTGGGGCCAGTGCGAGCGAGCGCTGCGAGCGCACCCGGCGCATCGGCGGCGGCGAGGTTGAGCTCGCGCTGGGCGAGCTCCGGCACAGCATCGAGATAGATCTGGGCCGCCAGGTTGACGAGCCTGGGCTGGGCAGGATTCACCACCGTGAGCCCGCCTCGCGCCGCGCTTTCGGCGCGCAGGTCGGCGAGCAGCACGGGCAGATTGTAGCCCGCTGTCCAGCGCTCCAGGTACTGCGCGCGGTCGCTGGCCGCTAGGGGGGCGCGCAGCGGGTTGCTGGCAAAGCTTACAGCGAAGAACAGCCCCCAGGCCACGGCGCTGGCCCCAAGCGCGGCAGCAACGACGCGGGCGCGCCCCGCGTGGCGCCACAGCTCCTCGCCAGCCACAGCCGCCGCAAGCAGCAGCGGAGGCCACGCCGGCAGTAGGTAGCGCGGGTAGAGCGTGAGCCCCACCACCGCAAACGCGCCCATCGTGGCCAGCCCTGCGGCGAGAAGGAACGCCACCGGACGATAGCCGCTAGCCGCTAGCCGATAGCCGCTAGCCGCTAGCCGAGGGTCGGTCGTCGGTCGTCGGTCCTCCGTCCTCCGTCGTCGAGCTTCCAGGCCGAGCAGGAGCAGCGGCAGCAGCAGCAGCGGGCCTGGGAGGTAGCGGGCCGTCCAGGCGGTTACGTCGCCGAGGTTGCGTATGACCACGCTTAGGCGCGCGGGAGCCTCGCCGGCAAGCTTCTGGCGCTCGGCGCCGCCGTAGTGCAGGGGCGCCAGGGCCGCCACAGAGGCCAGCGCGATGATCAGCGTGGTGCGCAGTAAGCCTAGGCGGCGCCTGCGCTCGGCCCAGCTATCGGGTAGCAGCAGCACCGCAAGCAGTGGCACAGCGAAGAGCAGTAGCCCTGCCAGCTTGACCAAGGCGGCCACCGCCAGCAACGCACCAACCACGGCAGCGTCGTGCCGCGTGGCCTGGGGCCGTGAGCCGAGTTGCACGCTGGCCCACAGCAGCAGCACGCTTACCAGGGTAAGCAAGCTGTCCGGCAGCCCAAGCAGATCGTGGATAAGCGCAAGCGGGCTTAGGGCGTAGAGGGCGCCTGCGAGTAGCCCCGCCACGGGCCTGCCGAGCGCCCGCCCCAGCGCCGCCAGGGTGAGCGTGGTGGCCAGACCACAGGCTAGCGAGAGCAGGCGCGACGGCACAAGGGGGTCGCCGGGCAGGGGTGCCAGTGCGGCGAGCAGCAGCTCCTGGATTAGCTTGCCGTCGGGGAGCGTGGCGCCCGCTGGGCCATCGGCAGCGAGCATCTGCGGGAAGCGCTGGGCACGCAGCAGGTAGACAGCCTCGTCGTTGAAGAGCGGCAGCGCCATCAGCGACGGCAGGCGCAGGGCGAGGTAGCAGGCGCCAAGGAGCAGAAAAGCAATCAGGGAGGGCCATGCCCTCCCTGCGAATCGATTGGTCATTGGGGGGCGCTCCGAGCCAGGAGGGCTACAGATCGAGGCGGATCTTGGCGCCGAAGCTCTTCTTCTCTTTGTTGGGGAAGTACGTCAGGCAGGCGGCGTCTAGCAGGTCGGCGCTGAGTGTTGGCGTCTCCATATTGTAGCTCGCGATCGAGATCATCTGGTCGAGAATGTCGCGCGGCTGGCACATACGGAAGGGGCGCTCGTCGGGCACGTACCACTTGGCGATCAGGTAGTCGATGCCGCGCTCCTCGTAAGGCACCTTGCGCACCTTGCACATGATCTTCCAGATCTCGCGAAACTGCGCCTCGGTGGGGTCGATGATCTCGAACTTAAACTTGATACGGCGCAGCAGCGCGTCGTCGCCAAGATCTTTGGGGTCGAGGTTGGTGGAGAACATGATCAGCTGGTCGAAGGGGATCTGGATCTTCTGGCCGGTGACAGTGTTAAGGTAATCGTAGCGCTTCTCCAGGGGCACGATCCAGCGGTTGAGCAGATCGAAGACGCGCACCTGCTGGCGCCCGAAGTCGTCGATCAGGAAGATGCCGCAGTTGGCCTTCATCTGGAAGGGCGCCTCGTAGATCTTCGAGGTGTCGTTGTAGATCAGGTTTAGCTGCTCGAGCGTCAGCTCGCCGCCGACGATCACCACCGGGCGACGAATGCGGATCCAGCGCCGGTCGTACTCGGTGCTATCGTCCCACTTGTGTTTCGGCCCCTCGTGGACAATCGCGTCGTGCATCTTGATCACGGCGCCGTCGGCGTAGATCGTCTGGGGGATAAAGATATCGTCGCCCATCAGGTGCGTAATGCGCTCGGCGATCGTGGTCTTGCCGTTGCCAGGGTAGCCAAAAAGCATCACGGAGGAGCCAGAGTTCACGGCGGGGCCGACGGCGTTGAGGATCGACTCGTCGATCACGAGGCCATCGAAGGCGTCGCGGATGTTGCGGCGCGTCACCTTGACGTTTTTTACAGTCTGGGTATGCACCGAGGCGATCCACTCGTCTATCGTCACGGGGGCGGGGCCGACGTACTGCACCTTGCGCAGGGCCGCCTGGGCCGCCTCCTGGCCGCGCGGGGTGAGGATATACTCAAAGTTACTATCGCCGAAGCCGCGCTGGCCGATGATGTCGATCTGCTCGGCCTTGCGCAGGTCGGTGATAATCTCATCGACGATACGGTAGTAGAGGCACATCTCATCGGCGATATCACGGCCTGTCATGCGGCCCTTGGTGTAGAGGGTGCGCAGGAAGTGCTCGGTGAGAAAGCTGCGATTGAGCCCGGTCTCTGCGATCGTCTGGGGCTCCTTGGGGAGAAAGCTATTGTTAAGCTGGGGGCGAGCCTCTTCGTCGGTGGGGGGTGGGTCGCCGAGCATGCGCAGGGCGGCCAAGTTCTGTCCACGGGCGCGGGCCTCGCCGATCAGCTGCTCGAGATCCTGGATGTGCATGCCGAGGTGTAGCACGGCGTCGGCGTCGGCGTTGGCCTGGGCCTCTTTGTGGCAGGCGTAGACGGCACGGGCCACGCTGTACTTCACGCCGTCGATGTAGAGATGGTGGAGGTAGAGCTGGTCGCGCACGTAGCAATCACGCGAGTGGAGCTTGCGGTCGAGCAGCTCTTCGTAGGACTTCTGGTCGAGCAGATAGCGCATGGCACCGACCTCGTTCTGGGTTGCTGGCGTAGATAGGCAGATCGGAGTGGCGGGCACTCAGGGCTCAGTATAGCTTTCTGACACGCTACACCCTATAGTGCCACGGTCCTATTGGATGTTGAACCTGGAGGTGTCCGTTGCGCAGCGATCCTATGCTATACTACAG
>JAYUYB010000022.1:0-2236 GCA_043752655.1 Chloroflexota bacterium | reverse complement strand
TGCAAAAAACCGCCCAATCGTCGCAACAACTCGTCGCCACCCGCATGCCCGTAGGTATCATTGAGCCGCTTGAAGTGATCGATGTCCAGCATGATAATGCCGAGAGGAAGTTGTTTGCGCGTGGCCCGATTCAATTCGCGGATCAGTGTCTCTTCCATATATCGCCGGTTGAACAGCCCGGTCAGCGGATCGCGGACGGATTGTTCGCGCAACAGCGTTTCACGCTTACGGAGTTGGAACGTTTCTTTGTCGGCAAGAACTAATTCTGCTGCCCGTTTTCCTTTCTCTTCATTTTGATAGCGCAGTTCTTGGTTGGCAAGAACTAACTCTGTCGCCCGTTTTTCCTTCTCTTCATTTTGATAGCGCAGTTCTTGGTTGGCAAGAACTAACTCTGCCGCCCGTTTTTCCTTCTCCTCATTTTGATAGGCAAGCTCTTGATAGGCAAGGACTAACTCGGCCGCTCGTTTTCCCTTCTCTTCATTTTGATTGTGTAGTTGATCAGTATGCTTTGGCATAGTGGCGTTTCTTCTCGGTTCTGCTTATCTACCGCTGTTGGTTTATACATATTGTGCAAAGGGCCGCCCAATAAGTTTTAGCTGGCAGTTTGAGCGCTGCGCTCGCATCTCTACTCTGCGCCCTTGGCTTACTGTGGTGTAGGCGCTGGCTCGCCGAGGCTGCGCAGCGGTTGCGTGGCGGGGAGCAGCAGGGCGGTGCCGAGGGCGGCGGTGAGGGCCACGGCCACCCAGAGCGCGTAGCTGAGGGGCACCGCGTAGGTGAGCGGCGGGTGATGGCCCAGCCCGTAGTCTACGAAGATGCTCAGGGCGTACCAGCCGATCACGGCGAGCCGCGCGGGCATTCCGAGCGGGCCGATCCGCGTTGCGAGCAGGATGCCCTCACAGGTGAGGCCGATATGCGCCACAAACAGCATCAGCTCCAGGGGCCAGAAGCCCGGCACAAAGCCCGCCTCGCTCCAGTGGCGCAGCCAGAAGGCCACCGTCCAGAGCCCGTACTTGATACAGGCAAAGGCCGCAAAAGCGGTGAACCAGCCCCAGCGCCGCCCAAAGCGCAGCCCCACCAAGGCCACGGTGGCGTAGAGCGCGGCTGCCGGGCAGTCGGGGATGAAGGGCCAGGTCCAGAGCGGCGCCGCCGCCAGCTGCGGTCCGTACCAGATCCAGCCACCCCAGACCACGCCGACCATATTAGCCGCCATCGCCCCCCAGAAAAGCAGAGGCTGCCGCATAAGCACGTCGTACACCCAGTTGATCAGCCGCAGCATTGGAATCCTCTTGCAGATTGCGGGCTGCAGATTGCGGGCTGCAGATTGCAGGCGGCAGATTGCAGGCGGCAGATTGCCGCACTACCACCGTCCACCGTCCACCGTCCACCGTCAGATTGCAGACCCTGTCACCGCAGCGCCCTGATCGGCACGCCGCCCACAAACGCCCCAGGCGGCACATCGCGGTTCACCAGGCTCATCGCGGAGACCGTGGCGCCCGCGCCGATCACCACGCCTGGTAGCACGGTGCAGTTGGCGCCGATCGTCACCTCGGGGCCGATCACCAGCGGCCCGCGCCGCCACTCGTGGCGCGTCACCTCGTGGCAGAGCAGCGTCGTGTTATAGCCGATCACGCAGTTATCGCCGAGCGTAATATCCTGCGGAAAAAAGACGTCGAGCATCACCATCAGGCCCACCGAGCTGTGCTGGCCAACGCGCACGCCGAGCAGGCGGTAGAGCGCGTTCTTGAGGGGCAGCGAGGGCGTGTAGCGCGCCAGCTGGATCAGCGCCGCGTTGCGCGCCACCCGCGCGTAGCCGCCGGTAAGCTGCGGGAAGTACCAGAGCGCGTTGTGCGGCCCCGGCGAGGGGCGGATCGCTAGGCGGGCCTTGCGCGCGGCGCTGGTGCCCAGCCCGTCCTCGGCCCGTACTATTTGCCCATTGACACGTTCCATAACCGCCTCCCTGGCCACTCCGCCGGCACAGTGTAGCACATCATCAAGCTGCCCTCACATTTGGCGCAGACTGGGGTGCGGCGTAGCGTTTCGGGCTGCCCGATGGCCGGCGGCTGAATGCCGCGCCGACCGGGCCTCCGGCCGCTCGTCCGCCTACACGGACGCAGCACGGCGTCGGCCTGCGCCGACGCGCGCCGCGCAGCGCCCCGGTGGCGCGACTTCAGTCGCCCGCTGCCCCGCCTGGGCCGAAACAATACGCCGCACCCAAAGCAGCTTCACTGCTACGGAT
>JAYUYB010000021.1:0-13138 GCA_043752655.1 Chloroflexota bacterium | reverse complement strand
ACGAGATAACCTTCAGCGACGCCACGTTCCAGGGCGCCGCGCTCGACCTCCACGACATGCTGGTGAGCTCCGGCGACGAGCGCGCCGCCTCGTCAGCCTTCGACTCCGCGAGCGGCACGTTCACGGTGCCTGGGCGCACCACGGCGGTATTCGTTGGCGGCGAGCCCGTGGTTGGGGCGGCGGGGGGTGCCGAGCAGTCAGCGGCAACGGCGGCTCCGGCCCCTACGGTCGCGCCAACTGCACCCCCAGCGTCTCCCGTCCCTCTGGCGTCCCCGGCGCCCGTGGCAACTGCGGCGCCCACAGCGGTCCCGGCACCCGCAGCGCCCACGGGCGGCGGGCTCAACCTGCCGATCATTGCAGGCCTCGTGGTGGCAGGTGGCGCTCTCGTTATCGCCCTGGTGCGCCGCCGCCGCCGCTAATCATCCGCAGATTACGCAGATTGCGCAGATTTCCGGTCCATCTTTTGCACCGCACAAAGGTTGTTGTGTTGCTGTCCTTCGGACCATCTGCGTAATCTGCGTAATCTGCGGACAAAACAAGAGCTCCCGTGCAAACTCCAGATCTCACCGACATCTTCGCCCACATCGACGCCCACCGCGACGAATATCTCGCCCGCCTGATCGACTACGTGCGCCAGCCCAGCATCAGCGCGCACGGCGTTGGCATCGCCGAGACCGCCGCGCAGCTCGCCAGCCTGCTCAACAGCCTGGGCATGGGCGCCGTGGTGCTGCCCACCGCCGGCTGGCCCATGGTCTATGGCGAGCGCCTGGACGCGCCGGGCGCGCCCACGGTGCTGCTCTACGGCCACTACGACGTGCAGCCGCCGGACCCGCTGGAGCTCTGGCACTCGCCGCCGTTCGAGCCCGCCATCCGCAACGGCCGCATCTACGGGCGCGGCGTGGGCGACAACAAGGGCCAGCACCTGGCCCAGATCCTCGCGCTGGAGGCAACGCTCGCGTGCCGGGGCGCGCTGCCCTGCAACGTCAAGCTGCTGCTGGAGGGCGAGGAAGAGGTGGGCAGCCCGCATATGGCCGAGTTCGTGGCCGCCCAGCGCGAGCGGCTGCGCTGCGACCTCGTGATCACCGCGGACGGCCCCGTCCACGAGAGCGGCCGCAGCTGCGTGGAGTTCGGCGTGCGCGGCGTGCTCAGCTTCGAGCTGCGGGCAAAGGGCGCCAGCCGCGACCTACACTCCGGCAACTACGGCGGCGTGGCGCCCAACCCGCTCTGGACGCTCGTGCATCTGCTGGCAACCATGAAGCGCGAGGATGGCACAATCACCATCGACGGCCTCTACGACGCCGTGCAGCCGCCCACCGAGCTGGAGCGCGCTGCGCTGGCGAGCTTGCCCCTGGATCTAGAGGCGGTGAAGGCGAGCCTGGGGCTGCGTCGGCTCGACGCGCCGCTGGAGCGTGGCTACGCCGAGCGGCTGGCGTTGTGGCCCACACTCACAATCAACGGCCTGCACGGCGGCTACGGCGGCCCCGGCTCCAAGACTGTGCTGCCCTGCGAGGCCGTGGCCAAGTGCGACATCCGGCTGGTGGAGGCCCAGACGGCACGGGGCGTCTTTGAGCTTGTGCGCGAGCATGTGCGGCGGCACGCGCCCGAGGTGGAGCTGATCTGGCAGGGCGGGATGGACCCGAGCAAGACGCCGCTGGACTCGCCCTACGCCGCGCCGCTGGTGGCGGGGCTCAGGCAGGCAACGGGCGAGGAGCCGCTAATCATGCCGGCTATGGGCGGCAGCCTGCCCGAGTATGTGTGGACGAAGATTCTGGGCGTCCACTCGTTCGTGGTGCCCTACGCCAACGCCGACGAGGCCAACCACGCGCCCAACGAGAACCTGGAGGTGGAGCGCTTCATCGGCGGGATCAAGACTGGCGCGGCCATCCTGGCGCAGCTGGGGTATACCTAAGCTTCCCGGAAGGGCGCCACGGCCAAGCCTGTGCCCTTCCGGGAAGCTTAGGCGAATCACAAGGCGCCCTGATCCAGTAGATCGGGGCGCCGTGGCGTTCCGCTGCTAGCTACTGTCCCTTGACGGCGTCCTTCAGCGTGCTGCTGGCGCTGAAGCCGGGCGTCTTGGTGGCCGGGATCTGGATCTTGTCGCGGGTCTGGGGGTTCACGCCCTCGCGCGCCTGGCGCGAGCGCACCTCGAACGTGCCGAAGCCGGTGAGCGTGACCTTCTCTCCGCCGGCCAGCGCCTCCGTGATGACCTTTAGCGCCGATTCGACGACGAGCTTCGTCTCCTTCTGCGATACGCCCGCCTCCTCTGCCACGGCCTTGATAAAGTCAGTCTTCTGCATCGGGGCAGTCCTCCTGTAACGTGGTAGCATCTAGGCTGTATGCCTTTGGGAAGCAGTATACAGCGCTTGTCAAGACCCCTACGGCATATAGAAGCCTTGGAAGCCGTTTCAGATTTTCCACACGCGTTTTAAGGCATTAGGACGCCATAAAATTTTACGCACATTTGTTTTATCTCTGACAATAATTGCTTTACACAAAAAATCAGCGGCGCCTACTGGGGTGCAATCCGCTCTTAGCTTGTGTATAAAATACGTCCTACCAGCCGCCAGAGCCCTGCTCGTCGCGTAGGCGGGCCAACTTCGCCGCAAGGCCCGTGTAGTCCTCCGGTGTAAGCGCCCGCAGCTCGGTTTTCACGCTCTCGCTCACGGCGAGCGTCTCCACAAAGCCACGCAGCGTCTCCAGCGTAAGCTCGCGGCCGCGCGTAAGGCCTTTGAGCGCCTCGTATGGCTCGGGGAAGCCCTCGCGGCGCAGGATCGTCTGCACGGCCTCGGCCAGCACCTCGGGGTGGGCCACCAGATCGGCCTGCAGCGCCGCGTGGCGCACTGTCACCTTGCCGAGCCCGCGTAGCGTGCGCTGGTAGCCGAGCAGGCTGTAGCCGAAGGCCACGCCCAGGTTGCGCAGCACCGTGCTGTCGGACAGGTCGCGCTGGAGCCGCGAGACCGGCAGCTTGCGGCTGATATGCTCCAGCAGCGCGCAGGCGAGGCCCAGGTTGCCCTCGGCGTTCTCGAAGTCGATCGGGTTGACCTTATGGGGCATGGTCGACGAGCCAACCTCGCCCTCGCGGCGGGCCTGGGCAAGGTAGCCGTCGCTCACATAGCGCCAGAAATCCTGGCATAGGTCGAGCAGGATTACGTTGATGCGCTTTATGGCGTCACAGAGCATAGCGAGGCTGTCGTGGGGCTCGATCTGCGTGGTGAGCAGCAGCGGCTCCAGATCCAGCGAGCGCACAAAGGCCTTGGAAAATTTTAGCCAGTCCACGCCCGGCAGCGCGGCGGCATGGGCTGCAAACGTGCCAGTGGCCCCGTTGAGCTTGCCGGTGAGCCGCTGGCTGCGCAGCTCGTCGGTGGCGCGGCGCAGGCGCATAAAGAAGACGTTGGCCTCTTTGCCGAAGGTGGTGGGCGTGGCGGCCTGGCCGTGGGTGCGGGCGAGCATCGGCGTGGCGGCCTCGGCGTCGGCCAGCTCGCGCAGGCGCTCCAGCAGGGCCGCGAGGGCGGGGAGCAGCGCCAGATCGCGGGCCTCGCGCACCAGAATGCCGTAGGCCAGGTTGTTCACATCCTCGGAGGTGAGGGCGAAGTGGACCGCCTCGCTCCAGGCGCTAAGCTCCAGGCGCTCCAGTTGCTCGCGCAGCCAGTACTCCACAGCCTTCACATCGTGGTTCACCTTGCGGTCCCAGGCGGCGATGGCGAGGGCGTCGGCGTCGCTAAACTGGCGGTAGAGGGCGCGTAGTGCGGCCTGCTGCTGGGGTTCCAGGGGCGGCACAAACCCGACGCTGGGGGCGCGCGCCAGGAAGATCAGGTACTCAACCTCGACCTGCACGCGATAGCGGAACAGGGCCGCCTCGCTGAAGTAGCTCACCAGGGGCGCAAGATCCTTGCGGTAGCGCCCATCCAGAGGCGAGAGCGCGGCCAAACTGCTCATGTCGTCGATCATAGGGGGCTCCTCCCGGCACGCGGTATATGCGAGGGGAGAGTACCACTACCCGCGCCGCAGCGTCAAAAGTGTGGCCTCGGGCGGGCACCCCAGGCGCAGCGGCAGCCCGCCGATGCCGCGGCTTACGTAGAGCTGCGTGGCGCCGACATAGGCATGGCCCACGGGGTAGCGCCAGCCGTAGCGGGGCAGGCAGAACGAGCCGAGGCCGGGCAGGCGCATGTGGCCGCCGTGGGTGTGGCCGGAGAGCTGAAGCTGCACCCCGTGCGTGGCCGCCTCGTCGGCGCTGTCCGGGCAGTGGGCCAGGAGCAGGCTGAACACGCCCGCCGGAGCGCCGGCCAGGGCGGCCCCCATATCCGGCTCGCCGTCCCAGAGGTCGTCGAGCCCGGCCACCACCAGCGTGGCGCCGCCGTAGCTCACGGTGCGGTGCGCGTTGATCAGAAACTGCACGCCCAGTGGCTCCAGGGCGCGGCGGATGGCGGGCACCCCTTCCCAGTAGTCGTGATTGCCAGGCACGGCGAATATACCCAAGGGTGGCGAGGCTTTCGCCAGGGGTGCGAGCAGCGCTGGCAGCTCGGGGATGGCGTGCGCGTAGCTTACAAAGTCGCCGGTGAGGGCCAGCAGGTCGGGCCGCTCCTCGGCCATGCGCTCGACCGCCCAGCGGCTGTTGGCGGCGGTGTAGCGCATGCCTAGATGCATGTCGCTGATCTGGCCGACGCGCAGGCCATCCAGGGCTGGTGGCAGGCCGGGTAGCCGCAGCGTCACACGCTCCAGGCGCGGGTGGCGCGGCTCGTACAGCATGGCGTAGGCCGCGCCTGCCAGGCCGCTGGCGCCAAGGGCTGCCGCAGCCAAAGGCCCGCCTTGGGCAAGGGCCAGGGCGGCCAGGGCGCCGCCGCCCGCCGCCGCGCCCAGCCAGCGCCACGAGTAGCGCACCCTGCCGGGCGTCGGGTCAAAGCGACGGCCGGCGGGCCGCGCCGCCTTCGGTGAGAGAGTTGCCATTTATTGAAGCTCTGCCTTTTGTCGAGATGTCTCCGATTCCCGACGCAGTATACGTCGAAAAGATAACATCCCGATGAAGGCAGGGCTCAGAGGCACTTACCGCAGCACCTCGCCCAGCGTCGTGGGCGTAAGCCCCGTGGCCTTCAGCTGATCGATGTAGCCGCCAAGGCTGTCCACGGTGGTGGGGCGACCGTGCATCAGCAAGATGCCGCCGTAAGCCTGGGTGGGGGTGGCGGCGGCCTGGGCGAGCCAGCTGGGGATGGCGAAGTCGTCGGCGCTCCAGTGGTAAGCCACATAGCCCGCGCGACCAACTAGCTCCACCATGGCGGGCGTGGAGTCGCCGTAGGGGAAGCGGAAGTAGGGGCGGGCGCTCACGCCCATCACCTCGCCGATGATGCGCTCGGTCTCGTTGAGCTCGTTCAGTGCGCTGTCGGCGCCGATGCTGGAGAAGGCCGGGTGCGTGAGCGAGTGGTTCGCGACCTCCTGGCCGGCGGCCACAATCGCCTTCGCGGCCTCGGGGTAGCGCTGCACCCAGCTGCCGGTGACGAAGAAGGTGCCCTTCACGCCCTTCTCGGCCATAATCTCCAGGATGCTGTAGAGCGTCACGTCGTCGAGCTCGATGTCGAAGGTGAGCGCGACGAGCGGCGTGCTGGGGTTGCCCCGGTTGATGATCGGCGCCAGCGGGAGCGCCTCGCCCTCGCCGTAGAGCGGCACCACCAGCGGGCGGCCGGGGCGCAGCGGCGCAGCGGGGGCCAGGCCGTTCAGGGCCAGCAGGGCGGCGGGCTCGCTCCCCGCGCGCTCGGCGATGCGCTCCGGCGTGTCGCCCTCTGCGACTACATAGCTGGTGAAGGCCTTTGGCTGCGGGATGCTCGCGGGGCGCACCAGGCTCGCCTCTGCTGCACCCGCCGCGCCGGTCGGGATCAGCGTGGGCAGCAAACCTGGCGTAACGCTGGACGGCTCGGCGTTGGCGGGCGCGTCTTTCGGCAGCACGCGACTCACAAGCAGCGCGAGCAGCACGCAGGCCACAGCAAGGGCGATCAGCTTGGGCTGGAGCAGGCCGCGCCCGCCCGCCTCGGGCCGCTGGCGCTGGGCCGGCTCGCCAACGGTGGTTGCCTCCACTACAAAGGAGCGGGCGGCGGCGAGGGCCTTTGTGGCGCGGCCAGGTGCTGCCGCCGTGCGGCTAGGGCGCAGCGGCGTACCAACGGGCAGCGAGGCTGCGCCCGGCGCTTGCTTGCTCGTCGCACGGCTGTAGGACGGCGCGGCGGGCGGCGGGCCAGGCCGCGGGTCGAAGAGCGGCTCGCCGCCCGGCGCGAGCCAGGCGCGCGGCGCGCCCCAGGCCATGCCCGCCTCGGCGAGCGCGGCGCGCCCATCGGTTACAGCGAGGTCTGCTGGGTCGCCCAGCGCCAGTGCGCCGTAGCACGGGCCGCAGAATGCCGCCGCCCCGGCGTTATCCAGCGCGCCCAGAGCTATCGCGGCCACACCAAGCCGCTGGTGCAGCTCGGCCGCGACGGCGGCCACTGCCTCGGTGTCGCCGTCCGGCGCGGCGAGTGTCACCAGGCGCAGGTCGGGGTAGTCCTCAAGGATACCGGCGAGGCCGGCCGCGTCGAGGCCGCGCCCGAGGCGCAGGCGGGCCGCAGACTCGTGGCCGCTGGCGTCGTCGGCCACGAGATGCAGGGCGTGGCAGGGCTCCTCGGCGAGGGCCTCGCGCAGTGTGAGCGGGTCGGCGTCGCGCAGTAGATCCACCACGAGCAGCCCGGCGCGCACGGGCTCGGCGAGGGCGTGGCCGAGCGGCGCGGCGGCGGCGGTGGCGCCGGGTGCGCAGGCGATCAGCAGGCGCAGCGGGCCAAGGACGGCAAGCGCGGGCTGCGGGCGGGGCGCGGCCACAACGCGCAGCAGGGTGTAATCCTCGCGCAGCGCGGGGCGCCAGGGCACTTCGCTGCCGAGCGTGGCCCACTCCCAGGGGATCGCCTGGAGCTCGGGGGCTGCGAGCTGAAGCTGGAGTTGCACGCGGGCACCGGCCGCATCAGCGCCGCGCGCCACATCCAGTAGCAGCTGGCGGATGGGCGGCGGGAAGAGCGCACGGCCCAGGGCTAGCCCCAGGGCGTCGCAGTCGTCTGGGAGCGGCGGAAGCGCAAGCGTGGCCTCGGCGGAGCGGCCTGCCGCCGTGGCGCGCATGCTGTACCCGGCGGCGCTGCGCCCGCCCACAACAAGCTGGAAGGAGATCGCTGCTACAGTCATAATCTCTAACGTATGTCCATGCGAATCTTCATGAGGTGGCCAACACTATAGCATGTGGGCAGCCCCTATACAAGGGGACAGGGGAAAGGGAACAGGGGACAGGGCCGCTGCACCAGCGCGCTCCTGCTCTTTCCCTGTCCCCTGTCTCCTGTTCCCTGTTCCCTAGCCTTCCAGCTGCACCCACAGCCCCGGCGCAAGCTGCTCGCTCTCGGCGCTAGGCTCAGCGGCCCAGACGAGCTCGGCGGCGCGGCTCACCGAGATCAGGTCTGCGGTCGACGCCTCCAGATCCGCCCGCAGCGCAGGCTCTGCGCAGGCGATGCCGAGCCGCTCCAGAGGCGTGCCAAGCGATAAGCCCCTGGCCGTCTTGTGGCGGCGGACGGCGCCGCTGATCGCGCGCAGGGCCGCCCCGAGCTGCTCGGCCCCTTCGTTGTGCAGTGCGGCGTCGGGCTCCGGCCACGCCGCCGTATGGATCGAGCCCTGGCCAGGGTAGAGCAGCCCGTACAGCTCCTCGCAGATATGCGGCAGCACCGGCGCCAGGAGCCGCAGGATGGCGCTGAAGGCTGCGGCGATCGTGGCCTGGGCCGAGGCCCGCGCGGCGCCCTCGCCGTCGTAGAGCCGCCCCTTCACCAGCTCCAGGTACTGGTCGCAGAAGGTGCCCCAGAAAAAGCGCTCGGCCAGCTCCAGCCCGCCCGCGTAGTCGTAGGCCCGCCAGCGTGCCGTTGCCTCGCTGATCGTCGCCTGGAGCGCCGAGAGCAGCCAGCGGTCTGTCGGAATGCAACATGCAACATGCAAAAAGGGCGCATCGCCTGGCTCTGCCCCTGGCGTGCGCTCGGCATTTTGCATTTTGACTTTTGCATGTTGCATTTGCCCGTCACAGAAGCGCGCCGCGTTCCAGAGCTTCGTCACCAGGCGGCGGCCCTGGCGCATCGCGTCCTCGTTCAGCGGCTGGTCGCCGCCGAGGCTTGCGCGGCAGGCCCAGTAGCGCAGCGCGTCGGCGCCGTGGCGCTCGATTAGTGGCAGCGGCATCACGGGCGCGTTGCCCTTCGACTTGCTCAGCTTGCGCCCCGAGCGGTCCAGCGCGTGCCCCGAGAGCATCACGGTTGCCCAGGGCAGCGCGCCGAAGTGGAAGTACGACTTGACGATGGTGTAAAACGTCCAGGTGCGAATGATCTCGTGGGCCTGCGGGCGCAGCTGCATCGGGAAGATGCGCCGGTAAAGCTCCGGCTCGTCCAGCATGCGCCCGGCGATCTGGGGGCTGAGCGACGAGGTGGCCCAGGTGTCCATCACGTCCTCGTCGGGGCGCAGGTCGCTGGAGCCGCAGTCACACGCGCGCGGTGGCGCGTCGCTGAGCGGGTCAACCGGCAACTGGGCCTCGTCTGCCAGAATAGTGGCGCCGCAGCTGGCGCAGTGCCAGGCCGGGAAGGGCACGCCGTAGAAGCGCTGGCGCGAGATGCACCAGTCGTAGGCCAGGCCGCTCACCCAGCTCGCGTAGCGCGCCTGCATGTGGGCGGGGCGCCACTGGATGCGCCGCCCAAGCTCTAGCAGCGCGTCCTTGGCGTCGAGCACGCGCACAAACCACTGGCGCGTCTCCAGGATCTCCAGGGGCGTGCCGCAGCGCTCGTGGATGCGGATCGTCTGCTCGGCGCGCCGCTGCTCGCCCAAAGCGCCTGCGGCCTGAAGATCCTCCAGGATGCGGGCGCGGGCCGCGGCGAGCGTGAGCCCGGCGTAGGCTTCTCCGGCCTCGCTCAGGCGCCCTTGGCGCGTGATCAGCGGGATGAGCGGCAGCCCGTGCGTGCGCCACCACTGCACGTCGGTGGCGTCGCCGAAGGTGCAGCACATCACTGCACCAGTGCCTTTGGCGGGATCGACCGCCGCGTCGGCCAGGATCGGCACGCGCCGCCCGAGCAGCGGCACGATCGCCTCGCCGCCGACCAGCCCGCTGTAGCGCGCATCGTCGGGGTGGACGAAGATCGCCACGCAGGCGGGCAGCAGCTCGGGGCGGGTGGTGGCGATCAGGACGGAGGACGGTGGACGGAGGACGGTGGACGGTGGCGGGGATTTGGTGGAGGGCTGCTGCGTACCGTCCACCGTCCACCGTCCACCGTCCTCCTGCGGGCTACCGTCCACCGTCCTTCGTCCACTGTCAGCGAGGCGAAAGGCGAGCGTGTAGAACGTCGTCTCGCGCTCAGCGTCCTCTAACTCAGCCTGGGCCACGGCGGTCTCGCACTCCACGCACCAGGGGTTGGGGGCTTGGGCGCGGTAGATGCGGCCCTTGCGGTGCAGGTCGAGGAACGACCACTGCGAGGTGCGGCGGGCCATGGGCGAGATCGTGGAGTAGCTCAGGCGCCAGTCGGCGCTGATGCCGAGGCGCTGCCAGAACTGCTCGAAGCGCGCCTCGACCTCGGCGGAGGTCTCCAAGCAGGCGGCCACGAAGGCGGGGCGGCCGATGTCGCGGGCGCGCAGGCCCCGGCTGCGCTCCACGTAGCGCTCGGTAGGCAGGCCGTTATCGTCGTAGCCGAAGGGGTAGTAGAGATTAAGGCCCTGCATGCGCCAGAAGCGCACCATGGCCTCGGCCTGCACGTAGGAGTAGACGTGGCCGATGTGGATCTCGCCCGAGACGGTGGGCGGCGGGGTGTCCACGGCGAAGATCGGGCGCGGGTCGGTGGGGTTAAAGCGGTAGATGCCGGATGCGGCCCAGGCGGCCTGGAGGCGCGGCTCGGCCTCGGACGGGTCGAAGCTGTTTGGAAAGCCCATGGTGATGCTCCTGTTGATTCAGGAGCTGCGCGGGGGGCCGCGCAGGGCCGCTACGCCGTAAGGGGACGACGAGGGCGGGGCGCGGCCGCCACGCAGCTCGGAGGCTGTGTGCGGTCGATTTGTACGCCTGCTACGCCATCGCCTACCACGGCGGAGTCCTTTCCAGCTACATGTCTCGGCGCGGCTGGCGCCACGCTGTGGCGGATAGCATACCAGCCGTGCGGGGGGGTGTCAACTAGCGTGAGGCGCGGTTGCCAGAACCCGGCGGTTGAAACCGCGTCGGCAGAGCCTGTGGCCGCGCGTCGGACTAGGCCGACGCGCCCGAAGACGCCCGCGCAGGCGGGCGCCCAGCACTTCCCAGCCGCAGCTTCAGCCGCCAAGCAACGGGAGCGCGGCGGCCCGAAAGCGCTTGAACAGGCTCGAAAGTATGGTAGGATACGAACTCCATAACTCATGTCAGGTGTAGTACGGACAACTTGCTGAAGCTATTGTTTAGGAGTGAACGATGAAGCGATCTCCCGTACGGGGCATGCTCTTTGTGGCCGGTCTGCTATTGTTCGGCTGGGGCATCGCCCCCGGCCAAAGCGCGCCGGTCGCCGCCGCGCCGCTTCTGTTAGTGACCGAGACCCCAACCTCCGAGCCCGCCTCGCCCACCAATTCGCCCGCCAATACGCCCACTACTACGCCCGCCAACCCGCCCCCGCCGGCTACAGCGACGCCCATCAGCACGCCCACCGCGCCGCCCCCCACCGACACCCCCGCGCCTACCTTCACGCCAGCGCCCGATCAGCCGACGGATGACGAGAAGACGGCGACACCCACGCCCACCGCCGCGCCGACCCTCACGCCCACAGCTGTGCTGCCAGCAGTGCCCGGCCCCGACCCAGCGCTCAGCAAGTCGGTAAGCCCGCCCACGGCCGTGGTTGGCGATACCGTCACCTACACTATCTTGGTGACAAACCTCGGCGGCACTCTGGCCACCGGCGTGGTTGTCGAGGACACGCTGCCCAGCTTTCTGGCGCCTGGCGAGGCCACGATTAGCCGTGGCCAGGTAAGCGTGAGCGGCCAGCTTGTGCGCGCTGAGATCGGCGACCTGGCCCCCGGCGAGACGGTAGAGCTGCGCGTGACGGCCAGGGTGATCGCGTCTGCCGCCGCGCCCAATAACCGCAACCTCGCCACGGTGAGCAGCACCAGCCCCGACGTGAACCCCGACAACAACCAGGCCTCGGTGCCCGTAGACGCCGCCGGCCCCGTGAGCCTGCCGAACACGGGCGCGGCGGAGCGCTCCCCGCTCCCGCTGCTCGTGGCCGCCCTTGGCCTGGCCCTGATCCTTGGCAGCACGCTGGTGCGCCGCCGTCGCTAAGGTGATTTTTTCGGGGAGGGCAAGCTCTCCCCGAGCCCCTCCAAACTGCTTGAAACCTCCTATGCTCATCGCCCGCCGCCTCGGGTTCCTCTTAGCCGCGGCCCTGCTCCTGGCCGCCGCGCCCGCCGCCGCTCGCCCCATCACCGCCGCGCCCGCCATTGTCGCGCTGGAGCTTCCAGCAGCCACAGACGCACTCCCTGCGGCCAGCGCGCCTGGCACGCTGCTGCGCGAGGGTCGGCTGCGCGGCCTGCACATTGGCGTCTACGCCGTGAGCGACGCGCTGCTCGCCACGTACGCCACGCCAGAGGCTCTGGCGCAGGCGATTGTCCCTGGCGCGCAGCCCCTGAGCGCCGCAGAGAGCCTGGCCCGCCTCGATAGTGCTCCCTTCGCTACTGGCGCCCCAACGCCCGACCCCATCGCCGCCGGGCAGGCCTGGACGGTCAGCGTCAGTGAGACCGGCATGCAGTCCCTCGCCGCCGAGGCGCTGGCCGCAGCAGGGCTCAACCTGGCCCAGCTCGACCCCACGACGCTGCGGCTGCACCATCTGGGCCGCGAGGTGGCCCTGGAGGAGCTGCGCGCCGAGAATGGCACGCTGGCCGCCCTGCGCTTCTACGCCGAGCCGGGCGACCGCTGGAACGCCACCTCGATCTACTGGCTCACGCTTGGCCAGGGCTCCGGCCTACGCATGGCCGCCCGGGACGCACAGCTTACGGGCGCCCCCGTGGTGAGCACGGCGCTTGAGCGCGGCGCATGGCGCACCAACACTATTCTGGAGACGCAGCTGCCCGGCCCCGACGGCGACCACTTCTTTAGCGCCGACCTGCGCACCCTGCCGCTCTCCGAGGGCGGCGGCCCCGCTGTGGTCACGGCCACGCTCGCCAGCAAGCTGCCACCGGCAAGCGGCGCGGCGGTGCTCGTCGTGGGGGGCGGCAGCGTGTTCGGGGGCGCCCACACCCTGCGCATCGCCCTCGGCGCCACAGTGCAGAGCTACAGCTGGGCCGGCAAAGGCACATGGACAACCCGCCAGAGCTTCCCAGATCGCGCCGCCGAGCTGCGGCTGGAGCTTGTGCCGGGCGCAGGATCCAACGGTGCCCACGTGGATGGCGTGGAATGGGAGCTGCCCGTGGCCCTGGAGCTAGGCGGGCAGGGCGCGAGCTTTGTGGGCGGCGCGGGGCGATTTGGCTACAGGCTGGCAGGGCTGCCCGCAGGGGCGGCGATCTACGAGCTGAGCGACCCGGAACGCCCCGTGCGCCTGAGCCTTAGCGGCGACAGCTTCGAGGACGAGGCGCCCACGCCGCGCCCCTACCTGGTGACAGGCCCCGGCACGATCCACACGCCCGCCGTTATGTCCCACGCGCCGGTAGATCTGAGCCAGCCCCTGGATGTTCAGGCTGTGTACGTGGCGCCGACAGCGTTCCTTAGTGCCCTGGAGCCGCTGCTGGCGCTGCGCCGCGCCCAGAGCCTCACGGTTGCTGCCGTGAGCACCGAGGCGATCTACGACGCGTGGGGCGGCGGCCAGGTGAGCCCCGAGGCTATCCGTAGCTTTCTGCGCTACGCCGCCGAGCGCTGGGCCGTGGCGCCTACCACAGTTGTGCTCGTGGGCGACGGCAGCTCCGACCCGCGCAACTACCTGGGGCGTGGCAATATCACCTGGGTGCCGCCTTACCTCGCCAACGCCGACCCATGGCTGGGCGAGACGGCCTGCGAGGCCTGCTACGCGCGGCTCCACGGCGACGACCCTTTGGCCGATGGGCCGCCAGACATAGCCTTTGGGCGCATCCCTGCCAAGAGCGCGGTCGAGCTGGCGGCCCTGGTGCAGAAGATCCTGCGCTACGAGCA
>JAYUYB010000020.1:0-5766 GCA_043752655.1 Chloroflexota bacterium | reverse complement strand
CGCCCTCGCCGCCAGCCTCCATACCAGCAACGTGCCCATGGCTGTCTACCAGAATGTGATCGACGCCTGTAACCGCCACCTCCCGATCTGGCATCGCTACTGGGAGCTGCGCCGCCGCGCCCTGGGCCTGGAGCAGCTGGAGCCCTGCGACATTTTCGCACCCCTCGGCCCACCCCAGCCCATGCCCTACGCGCGCGCCGTCGAGCTGATCTGCGCCGGCATGGCGCCGCTCGGCCAGGAGTATGTCGATGTCTCGCGGGCCGGCCTCACCAGCGAGCGCTGGGTGGATATCTACCCCAACCAGGGCAAGGCCAGCGGCGCTTACTCCAGCGGCGCCCACGGCACCAAGCCCTTCATCCTGATGAACTACAACGAGTCGCTGAGCAGCGCCAGCACGCTCGCCCACGAGCTTGGCCACTCTATGCACAGCTGGCACACCAACCGCGACCAGCCGCCCATCTACACTGACTACACCCTGTTTGTGGCCGAGGTGGCCTCGAACTTCAATCAGGCCCTGCTGCGCGGCGGCCTGCTGCGCAATGGCGTCGAGCGCGACTTCGAGCTCGCGCTGCTCGATGAGACGTTCGACAACTTCCACCGCTACCTCTTCCTTATGCCGATCCTCTCGCAGTTCGAGCAGCAGATCCACCAGGCGGCCGAGGCCGGCGAGGCGCTCACCGCCGATGGCATGAGCGCCACGCTCTACGCGCTCTTCCAGCGCGCCTACGGCCCCGCCATGCGCGTCGATCCCGCCCGCGACGGGATCGTCTGGGCGCAGTTCCCGCATCTCTACGAGAACTTTTATGTCTACCAGTACGCCTCCGGCATCGCGGCGGCCAACGCGCTCGCCGACGGCGTGCTGCGCGACGCGCCGGACGCCACGGGGCGCTACCTGCGCTTCCTCAGCGCTGGCGGCTCGCTCTACCCGCTGGAGGCCCTGCGCCTCGCCGGGATCGACATGACCACGCCCGAGCCGCTCGACCGCGCCTTCAGCGTGCTCGCCGGCTTCGTCGATCGGCTTGAGCGCCTGCTGTAACAAGGGAACAGGGGACAGGGAACAGCGTACAGGGTGAGGTCAGAGCGCAGTTTCCACCAGTTTATGCCGCTCACACGCGGCGGCCCTGTCCCCTGTGCCCTGTCCTCTGTCCCCTTGTTTAAGGAGAACCCGCCCATATGACCACGGATACCCAAAGAGTCCCCACCCGCGCCGAGGCCCCCGTTGAGCATACCTGGGATCTGAGCCTGATCTTTGCGGATAACGCCGCCTGGGAGCAGGAGCTCGCCGCAGTCGAGGCGCGCTCACAAGAGGTTGCGGCGCTCCAGGGCACGCTTGGCGACGACCCAGAGCAGCTGCTTGGCGCCCTCACGCTGCGCGACGAGACGGCGCGCCGCCTGTACGCGCTCTACGTCTACGCCGCCCACCGTAAAGACTCCGACGCCACCGACACTGCCGGCCAGGCGCTCCAGGATCGCGCGGGCTCGTTCGCCGCACGCATCTCCGCCGCCCTCTCGTTCATCGACCCAGAGATCCTCACTATCCCTGAGTCCACGCTCGCGGCCTGGGTGCGCGACACAGCGGGCCTGCACATCTACGCCTACGAGCTGGAGAAGCTGAACAAGCAGCGCGCCCACATCCGCTCCGCCGAGGTCGAGGAGGTGATGGCGCAGTTCAGCGATGTGACGCGCACCCCTTACGAGATGTTCGAGATGCTCACCGACTCGGACCTGACGCTCCCCAGCATCAGCGACGAGCAGAGCAACCAGGTGCAGCTCTCCCACGCGCGCTACGGACGCTTCGTGGAGAGCAACGACCGGCGCGTGCGCAAAGATGCGTTCAAGGGCTACTACGGCGCCTTCAAGCCCTTTCGCAACACCATCGCTACGGCCCTCGGCGGGGCGGTGCGCTCGCATGTGCTAGAGGCGCGCCTGCGCAAGTACGACTCGTCGCTCGAGGCCGCGCTCAAGCCCAACGAGATCCCGCTCGAGGTCTATCGCAACCTGATCGCCACGGTGGAGGCGAACATCGAGCAGAACCACCGCTACATGGCGATCCGCAAAAAGCTGCTCGGCCTGGACGATCTGCGCGTCTACGATCTGTACTCCTCGCCTGTGCCCGAGGTCGATGTGACCGTACCTTATCAGGAGGCCACGGAGCTGATGCGGGCCGCCTTCGCGCCCCTCGGCCCCGATTACGGCGCGGCGCTCAATCGGGCCTTCGATAGCCGCTGGATCGACGTGTACGAGAATGTCGGCAAGCGCAGCGGCGCCTACAGCGGCGGCTCCTACTCCACCCCGCCCTTCGTGCTGCTGAACTATCAGGATCGCCTGAACGACGCCTTCACGCTTGCCCACGAGTTGGGCCACTCGATGCACTCCTACTTCACGCGCAACGCGCAGCCCTTTGCATACGGCAGCTATACGATCTTCGTGGCCGAGGTCGCCTCTACGCTCAACGAGGCGCTGCTCACCGACTACATGCTCAAGCACCGCGACGACCCGAGCCTGCGCCGCCTGCTGCTCGTGCAGCAGATCGAGGACATTCGGCGCACGATTATCCGCCAGACGATGTTCGCCAGCTTCGAGCTGACCATGCACGAGATGTCTGAGCGCGGCGAGCCGCTCACCGCCGATGGGCTCACCGAGCGCTACTACGATCTCGTGGCGAAGTACCACGGCCCCGCCGTCACCCTCGACGACGAGATCGGCTTCGAGTGGGCGCGCATCCCGCACTTCTACTTCAACTTTTATGTCTACCAGTACGCCACCGGGCTCTCGGCTGCGCTAGCCCTGAGTCGCCAGCTGATCGACGAGGGGCAGACGGCGGTGGATCGCTACCTGAGCTTCCTCAAAGGCGGCTCCTCACAGTCATCGATCGAACTGCTGCGCGGCGCCGGCGTAGATATGACCACGCCAGCCCCCGTGCAGGCCGCAATGGATAGCTTCTCAGGCCTGATCGACCAGCTAGAGCAGCTGTACTAGGGATAGCATGACAAACATTGATCTCGCGGCCCTGGTGCGCAATGTCCCCGACTTTCCACTGCCAGGCATCCAGTTCAAAGATATTACGACTCTGGTGGGCAGCGGCCCCGCCTTCGCCCAGGTGATCGCGGCCATGGCGGATCGCTATCGTGGCGGCGGGATCGACGCCGTGGTGGGCGTGGAGTCACGCGGCTTTATCTTCAGCGCGCCCATCGCACTCGAGCTAGGCGTGGGCCTGGTGCCGATCAGAAAGCCTGGCAAGCTGCCCGCCGAAACCTACCAGGTCGAGTACGAGCTGGAGTATGGCAGCAACAAGCTGGAGATCCACCGCGACGCCTTTGCGCCCGGCGCGCGCGTACTCGTGGTGGACGATCTGCTCGCCACGGGCGGCACGATCGGCGCCGCGTGCAAGCTGATCGCACAGGCCGGCGCCAATGTCGTCGAGCTCGCCTTCGTGATCGAGCTCGCCTTTCTCGGCGGCCGCGCCAAGCTCGCCCCCCACCCGATCTTCTCGCTGCTCACGTACTGACAGTGGACGCTGGACGCTGGACGCTGGACGCGGCTCGGATTCGCGCCGTTCGTGCCGGTTCGCGCCGTTCGTGGTCCAAACGATTCGCGCCGTTCGTGGTCCAGACGATTCGGCTACGCTACCGTCTACCGTCTACCGTCCGCCGCAGCCCCTCCTCGATGCTGATGCGCGGGCCGTAGCCGAAGTCGCGCTGGGCCGCGCTATGGTCGAACCAGTGCGAGCGGGCCATCTGCGTCACCGCGAGCCGGGTGAGTGGCGGCTCTGCGCCAATGCCGAGCGCGCGATACGTGGCCTCCATAGCGCCGGCAAGCCTTAGCGCCGTGGCCAGGCTGAGCTTGCGCCGCACCGGCTTGAGGCCTGCCCGCGTCACCACCTCGTTGATGAACTGCCAGAGGTTTACGGGCCGCTCCTGGCCGATAAAGTAGGCCCGCCCGCGCAGCGGCGAGCGCTCGCCCAGCCTGTCGGCGGCCAGAATGTGCGCCTCGGCGCAGTTCTCCACGTAGGTCACATCGACCAGGTTGGTCCCGTCGCCGATCTGGGCGAGGCGGCCGGAGCGGGCGCGGGCCAGCAGCCGTGGGAAGATGTGCGGGTCGCGCGGCCCCCAGATCAGGTGCGGGCGGATCGCGGTGGTCGCAAGCTCCGTGCGGGCCAGCACAAAGCGCTCGGCCATCGCCTTGGTCTGCGGGTAGGGCGCCAGGTAGCGCTCCGGGTAGGGCGTCGACTCGTCCACGCCCTCCAGGTCGGCCTCGCCGATCGCCACCGAGGGCGACGAGGTGTAGACCAGCTTCGGCACGCCGGCCCGCTCGGCGGCGCGCACCACGCGCTGGGTCGCCGTCACGTTGTTGCGGTAGAAGTCGTCGAAGCTGCCCCAGACGCCGGCCTTCGCCGCGACGTGGAAGATCACCTCTACGCCGCGCATGGCGCTGGCGAGGGCGCCGCTGGTGTCGGGGGCGGCGAGGTCGGCGCGGACACACTCGGCGCCGAGGGCGGCGAGCTCAGGGTAGCTGCCGCGCCCCAGCACGCGCACACGGTCGCCTCGGGCGAGCAACTGCTCGACGATGTAGCGGCCCACGAAGCCGTTGCCGCCAGTAATTAGGGTTTGCATAGGGTGAATCTTAGGACACGCGACGTAGCGCCCACGTCGCCAACTGCTCACGAAAGATCTTCGCATTGTGCCGAATGTCCACCGGGAACGCCGGGTGTAGCAGGAAATCGCCGACCCCCGCCGTCATCGCGTGCCCCGCCCCAAGCTCGCGCAGCTCCGCAAACAGCCGCTCGCGCCCCGCTCCGTCGCGCAGCAGCGCCTTGTCCTTCGGCTCGATAATCACCACTGGCCTGCATATCGTAGACGTTCCACCGTCCACCGTCCACCGTCCACCGTCCACCCTTGGCAGCCCCACCAGCGCGCTCCTCGCCACCGCCGCGTGCTGGTTGAACACAAGCTCCACCGGCTCGGTGTAGAGCGTGGCGTGCGCCGTGATCACGCGCTGGCTTTTGCGCCCGTAAAACCAGAGCCGGCCCTGCGCATCCAGGTAGCCGAGGTCGCCCATACGGTGCCAGACCGCGTCGCCGTCATGGATCTTGGCGAGCGCCGTGGAGCGCGGGCGGCTCACATAGGTCTTCGTCACCGATGGGCCGCGCACCACGATCTCGCCCACCTCGAGCGGCGGCAAAGCCAGCCCATCGTCCCAGTGCGCGATCGGCTCGTCGGTGATCGCGATGATCCGCAGCGTCACCTCGGGCGCGGCGCGGCCCACGCAAGTGCCCGCCGTGGGGTCGGCCGCGCGCTCGGCGATGGCGGCCAGCACCTCGCGCCCGCTGATCGAGGCGATCGGCAGCGCCTCGGTGGCGCCGTAGGGCGTGTGCGTGTCGCCGTCGTCCGCCAGGATGCGGCGGAAGCGGGCGTGAAGCTCGGCGGGCACCGGGGCGCCGGCCATCAGCACGCGGCGCAGCGTGGGCAGCTTCACACCGTGCTCAAGGCAGTAGCCCGTCACGTTGCGCCAGATCGCGGGCGAGCCGAAGGTCGAGGTGACGCGCTGATCTTTGATGAACTGGATCACAGCGGCGGGGTCGCATGCGGCCGGGCGCGTGGGGTCGATCGGCGGGATGGCCGAGGTGCAGCCGAGGGCCACGTTGAACAGCGCGAAGAGCGGGAAGGCCGGCATCTCCACCTCGCCGGGCTCGATCTGGAACATCTGGTGCAGCAGGCGGATCTGCGCCTCGAACATGCCGTGCTCGTACAGCACGCCCTTGGGCAC
>JAYUYB010000019.1:0-5769 GCA_043752655.1 Chloroflexota bacterium | reverse complement strand
GATGGTGACGATGCGGTAGTGCGGCGGCAGCAGGCAGCGCAGCAGCTCGCCCTCGACGGGCGCGAACTGAAAGCATGTCGAGCGCAGGCCGTAGACGGGCACCCCGGCGAGCTCGCGCTCGAACGTCGCATGGGTGTGGCCGGAGAGGACCGCGAGCACGTTGCGCCCGGCGATGCGCTCGGCGAAGGCGTCGAGATCGTCGGGGATCAGCGCGTCGATGCGGGCGTGGCCCAACGGGGCGACGTGGTGGTGCATCAAGATGACGGCGGGCACGCCGCTGAGGGCCGCATCCAGGAATGTTGGCAGGTCGGGCGTGGACTGCGCCTTATTGGCCGCCCCCCAGTCTACGCAGACGAAGCGCACCCCGCCGCGCTCGAACCAGCCGTGTAGCCGGTCGGCGGGCGGGCTCGCGGGGAACAGGTTACGCAGCAGCGTGGGGCGCACGTCGTGATTGCCGGGCAGGGCGTAGAAGGGTGTGCCGCCCAGAGCTTCGCCTTGGGCGATCAGCGGGCCTGGGAAGACCCCATCCGGCTCCGCCCCGATCAGCTCGCGAAAGATGCGGTACTCGGCGTCGCTGCCGTGCTCCACCAGGTCGCCGGTGCTGACGATAAAATCCAGCGGGCCGGCGTGTTCAGCGATATGGCGCAGCACCGCACGCAGCGCATGCCACGTCGAGTAGCCCCACAGCAGGTCGCCCTCGGCCAGGTGGTGGTCGGTGATCTGGGCGAAGCGCAGGCTCATTGTTCGCCCTCCCTGGCGGCCCAGCGCACCGGCGGGTGGCCGATCGTCCAGCCGCCGTCTACAGCGAGATTCTGGCCAGTAACATAGGAAGCGTCGTCGGAGGCCAGGAAGAGCACGGCGGCGGCCACCTCGTCGGGGCGGCCCATGCGGTCGAGCACGGTCATGTCGCGCCAGAACTGCATGACGGCGGGGTCGAGCTTCAGGCGCTCGATGTCGGGGCGGCCGGCGTCGATAATGCCGGGGCTCACGGCGTTGACCCTGATGCCGCGTGTGCCGAAGTCGATCGCCATCGAGCGGGTGAGGCCGAAGATCGCGCTCTTGCCGGTCACATAGGCGGCGTGCCCTGCGGCGCCCAGCATCCCTTCCACCGAGGCAATGGTGATGATGGCGCCGCCGCCGGTCTTGAGCATTTCCTGGGCGGCGTACTTCGCGCAGTAGAAGACGCCGTCCAGCGTCACGTTGAGCACCGCGCGCCACTCATCCTCCGGCATCGCTGCGGCGTCGTGATAGCCGCCAAGGTGCGCGGCGGCGTTCACCAGAATATCGAGCCGCCCGTAGCGCGCAACAGTCTCGGTGACGGCAGCGCGGCAGGACTCGGCCTTGCCGGTGTCACATTCAATAAAGTGGCCGCCGCTGGCCTCGGCTGTGCGCTGGCCGCCCTCGCGGTTGATGTCGGCGATGGCCACGCGCGCGCCCTCCTGGGCGAAGCGCCGGGCGCACGCCGCCCCGATCCCTGTAGCGCCGCCCGTGATCAGGGCAACCTTGTTTTCAAGTCGCATCGCTCACTCCCTCTGATCAGGCGGCCCATGCGCGCGGCCCGTCGCCGCGCAGCTCGCGCAGCCGCCCCTGCGCCGCGTGGTGCTCCAAGTGGGCGCGCACCGGCGGGAGCCACTGCACCGGGGCGCTGCTCGGCCCCAGGCGCGTATCCACGGCGGCGCACACCGCCCCGAGCGTAAGCGGTGTGCTCGCCGCTCGCATCAGCCCTAGCGTCAGCCCGTCGAGCTCGGCCACGAACTGCGCGCTCGCCTCGAAGAACCGCTCCACCGCAGCGCTACCCTCCAGCGGCGGGAAGTGAGCGCCCAGCAGCAACTCGGCGCCTAGACCCCGCAACCAGCCAAGGGTCGCCAGGTATGGCTCTAGCTCAAAGTAGGGCGGCGGGCTGCCCACAGCGCCATCGGGCTCGACGCCCATGCCGCCCAGCACGGCATCCTGTACGATCAGGGCTCCGTGCTCGGCGCTCCAGAGCGCAAGATGGCCAGGAGTGTGGCCAGGCACATGCAGCACTTTCCAGCTCGCGTAAGGGCCAAGCCAGAGCTGCTCGCCGCCCTGGAGCGCCAGATGCACCGGCGCATCAGGGCCGATCCCGTCGGCGAGCCAGGCTAGGAGCGCGGGGTCGTAGGGCGTATCGTCGGCGGCCACGGCGTCGGTGTAGCGCTCGTGCAGGTGGCGCTCCTTCGAGGAAACACGCGGCGCGTCCAAAGCGTGGCACAGCACCAGTGTGTCCGGCGAACGTGCCAGCACGCCCGCGTTGCCGCCGTGATGGTCGGCGTCGGCGTGGCTGTTCAGGAGCATATCCAGGCGCACAGGCAGCCCGGCCGCCTCCAGCGTCGGAAAGATCACCGCGTCTGGCATGCCGCGCAGCCCACTATCCAGCAGCAGTGTGCGCTCGCCGTGCAGCATGTAAAGTGCTAAGGGGTTCGCGCCGATCATCGTCGTGATCGCCGTGACGCCCGGCAAGATCGCCTGTGCGGCCATCAGCGCTGCCCTGCCGCGAGCTCGCGCAGGAGCGACACGCTCTCCTCCACGACCATAGCGGCAGCCTCGGGCGCGAACGGTGTGATCTCAACCTCGTACCCGCCAAGCGGGTAGGCGTCGGCGGTGGGGATGTAGGCCCAGCCAACGTTGGCGTAGCCAGCGAACAGCGTGTAAGGGAACGGGGAGCGATCCTTGACCTGCATGCCAATCTGGCAGAACGGCTCGCCCGGCACCACAGGCAGCGCGATCTGGTCGCCGATGGCGAAGGTCTGTAGCGTGACGGCGCGGTGGGTGTTGCCCTCGTTGCGCTGGGCGAGGTCGGCGCGCATGGCGGCCCGCTTTGCCAGCATGGTCTCGGCGCGGATCGCCTCCAGGTCGCCGCCCTCGGCCCGCAGCCGGTCCAGGCGCTCTACGTGGACGGCGGTAGCGGCCAACAGCTCGGCAGACGGCGCGAACGGCTTGAGCGGCAGGCGCAGCTCGCGGGTACCCACGCGCAGAGTCGTGTCGAGGTCGGGCAGGGCCTCGTCCTCGTAGATCGCCAGGGGCGAGCCAGACTCGAGCGTGCCGACGTAGCGCTCGCGGCGGCGGCGCGGCTCCAGTCCCCACCAGATCCGGCTGGCCTCGTGGCCGAGCATGCTGCCGAGGCGCCGATACTCGGCCTGTCCGCCGCGAGCGCAGCCCTGGATCGGGCCGAGGTCGCCGGTGGCGCCCTGGAGGAAGAGGCAGGTGGCGCTTGTTGCCTGCTCCACCACGCGCTTCATCACGCCGGGGTAGTCGGGCGTCACTAAAGCGCAGTCGGGGCCGACGGTGATCGGGTGGCAGGCGTAGTTGACGATGGCGGCCAGGGGCGCGCCGTCCACGCTGTCGATGCGCACCACCTGCACCTGATGATCCACGGGGCCGTCCCAGTTGCGCCCGCAGATCACCGTGCCGTCCTCGGGGCGGCGGAAGCGCCGATTGACGTTGATGCGGGCCTCGCCGGAGCCGGCGGCGACGCGGGCGGGCCGCAGCTGCCCGAGGGCCTGGCGGGCCACGCCGGCGATCTGGTGCTCCAACATCGCGTCGTAGGCCGGCACCATCTCGGCACCCTCCTTGAGCCAGGAGCTCCAGGTGGCGCCGTTGATCGGCCCCGAGTGGGTGTGCGTGTAGGCCAGACGGATGTGCGAGGCCGGCAGCCCGGTTGCGCGCTCGACTGCCCGCATCACGCCGGGCGCCTCGGTGTCCCAGAGGTAGCACAGGTCGATGTCGACGATCACCACGCGCTCGACGCCGTCGGAGAGCGCGAGCGCCGTGGCCCAGAGCGGTAGATCCACCCCGGCGGCGCGCTGGTGGGTCTGGGCGCCCCAGCCGGCGTGGGCGATCCCGAGCGGCGGTGTGATGTCGGTGCGGGCCACGCCCGCGAGCAACTGGCGAGGCATAGCGTGCTTTTCCTATTGACGGTGGACGGGAGGCAATAGCCGATAGCCGATAGCCGATAGCCGCACACCCGCTCTCCGGACGGTGGACGGTGGACGGTGGACGGTATTCAGTCGTCCGCTTCGCTCAGCAGCGACGCTACGAGCCCAGTGTAGGCCTGGACGATCGGGTCGTCGGCGTGGGCGCGCTCGTAGGTGGCGCGGAGCTGCATCGTCTCACGCTCCACGCGGCGGAAGGCCTCCTCGTCGTCCTTGAGCAGCCAGTGCAACCAGCGCCCGTTCTTCACGTGCGGCACCTCGTCGGCGTGGACAAAGTCGTTGAGCAGGGCGTAGTGCGCGTCGCCCTGGGCGCGGGCCTGCTCGCGGTAGCGGATCAGGTCGGGCATGCCGAGCTTCTCGCCGCGCAGGTGCAGGTCGTAGAGCCGGTGCGGAAAGTCGAGCCCGATGCGGTAGGCGTAGTTGCCGGGGATCACGGGGAAGTCGCCGAGCTTGCCGCCCAGCTGCTCCAGGTAGCGCTGGTAGAGCACCGCGTGGCGCACTTCGTCCCAGAGCTGCCGGGCCATATCAACGTGGTACTCCCAGGGCATGTCCGGGTGCTCGTAGAGGCTGCGGCCCAGCAGCTCGGCGGCGTGCATCTCGTTGTCCGCATCGCGGTGGGCCATCACCAGAGCCAGCTCGCGCTCGTCGGCGGGCGGCCTGTCGGCGGCGCGCTCGCCGAGGCGAAAGTGGGCGTCGCGGGCGGCCACGGTCGGGGCGGGCCGTACCGCCTGGCCATCGAACGACCCCTCGGCCTCGCGCTCGGCGGCGCTGGCTGGGTCGTCTAGGCTGCCGAGGGCCGCGCAGGCCGCAGCCACGCGCGCCTCGAAGGGCCGGGCTGCGGCGCGGGCCGCAGCGGGGAATGACTCCAGCAGGGCGAGGCCCTGACGCACCTGCTCCTCCTCGTCGGCAGCGGCGCGGCCCAGCAAGTCCCAGGTGGGCTCGTCGGCCAGCGGCGCGCAGGCGGCGCGGTGGGCCGTGTAGGCAGCGATTAGGCGCGGCTTCACCTGGCAGTAGACGGCGGCGAGATAGGCGGCGCCGTCGGGTGCATCGTCGAGCAAGGCCAGCAGGCGGCGCGTCGGCTCGCCGGGGTTGAGCGGGGCGCGGCGGGGCCAGCGCAGGTCGATCAGGCGGGCCAGCCAGGCGTCGGCGTGGAGCGAGTCCTGCCAGAGGTGGCGGCCAAGCAGGCACTTCAGCTCCCACTCAGGCAGCTCGGCCAGCTTGCCGGCGGCCACACGCATCAGCTGGGCCTCCACATAGTGATAGCGCGCCACCAGGCGAGCCGTCTGCGCCACGTCGTATGCGCCCAGAAGCCGGTAGTCGGCGTAGAGATCGTACATGATCAAGCTCCTTTCCACAGGGCTCGGCGGACCGCGAACCGCGCGAACGTCTGGACCGCGAACCGCGCGAACGGGCACGAACCGCGCGAACCCGAATCTGCATGTGGAGCGTGGCCTGATTCGCGGTGGTTCGCGTCCTTGCGCGGCTTCGTAGTCCAAAGGGCTCGGGCGTCCCGGCAGATAACTGTAGCTCCCTGTCTCTACCAATCCGCCACCGACCCATCCGGGTGGAAGTAGCGCTGCACCAGCTCGGGCTGCCAGGGGTGGCGTGCGGCAGCCGTCTCGTTCACCTCGATGCCCAGGCCGGGCGCTGTGGGCACCGGGAAGAAGCCCGCGCTCACCTGATGTACCGACTGCACAACCTCGTGGCGCCAGGCCACGTCGCTGCTGATCGCCTCCTGGATCACCCAGTTGGGCGTGGCGAGCGCAAAGTGGACGGCGGCGGCGGTGGCGATTGGGCCGTTGGGGTTGTGGGGCGCCAC
>JAYUYB010000018.1:0-2241 GCA_043752655.1 Chloroflexota bacterium | reverse complement strand
AAATACAGGGTAGCCTCGCCCTCTGCCCCAAAGAGCTCGCGGTGCTCCAGCGTATCCTCTGTCAACATACAAGCGCCCATGGCTGGGAGCTCATAGCTACGCATGACGTGTCCGTCGCGGTTGGCCCGCCGCACCAGGCAGAGTGCCACCCGTGCGCCGCCAACCGCTTTGCGCAGGAGGGCGGGGTCGGCGTGGCCGCGCGCGAAAGGCCGCGTCATGGGGTCGCGCTCCCAGTAGCCTCCATAGAGCGCTAGGTTAAAGCCGGCACGTATCAACGCTGACATGACTGGCAGCCGGTCGGCGTCGGCCCCACCTGCAAAGAGCAGATCGCAATCGAAGCGTTCGCGCTCGGCTGCTGTCGCCGGGGGCTCGGCGAAATGGACGCTCGGATTATAGGCGAAGGGCAGGTAGGCGACCTGCCGACAGCCAGCCCGCTCTAGCGCAGACAGATTGGCCCGCCGTGGCGAGCAGACAAGATCGTAGGCCGCCAGCGTGCCCATAAACCATGGCGCTGTGTGCGCTGCGTTCCAGGGGTCATCGGTAAGAAAAGTAAGCCGGGGCACACCCATCTGCCCGATCAGCTGCATGGTCGCTGCGTTCAGGGGGGCCAGGCCTGTTGCCAGGAGTGCGAGCGGGCGCAGGGCACGGCAGCGCTCGGCCACAGCGCGCCCGAACGCCTTCAGGCGGGGGGGACGGTGGCCACGCAGGCGCCAGCTCAGGGCGACAAGTAGCCGGGGTGCAGCAAAGGCAGCGCCCGTGTCCACGATCTCGGCGGCTATGCCCAGGCTGCGGGCGGCATGCATCAGATGAGCGCCCATGTGGATCAGGTCTGGGTTGCCGATGATCAGCAGGGGGCTCGACGTGCGCAGAGCACTCACGATGCGCCGGCTCGTGCGGGCGCCCGCACAGTGACCATGCGATAGGCGGCGGCAAGCCCAGCGGCGGCCTGCTCAAGTGTGTAGTTCGCCACCTTCTGCCGGCAGCGCTCGCGCGTCTCTGGCTGCTGCGCGAGCGCGAAGACGTCTTCAAGCGCTGCCGCGAGGGCAGCGCTGTCGCCACATGCAAAGACGGCGCCTGTAACCCCAGGCTTGATCAGATCGGGTGCGCAGCCCACCGCATCCGACACCACACAAGGGAGGCCGTGGTGCAGCGCCTCGTTGATCACGAGCCCCCATGTTTCGCCTTTGCTTGGCAGTGCCAGCAGATCCGCCGCGTGATAATAAGGACTCAGCTTGCGTTGGTTGCGAAAGCCGGTGATCCTGATTGGCACGGGTGACGACTCCTGGGCACGTTGTTCGAGCTCGGCGCGCAGCTCGCCATCACCCAGAAACACGACGCTCACACGCTCGCGCAGGCTACGGGGCAGCGCGCGCACGGCAGCGAGCAGCAGTTCGGGCTGCTTGTGCGCTATCAGCTTGCCTGCGAAAAGCAACACCAGGCGATCACCGGGCAGCCCAAGCTCCGCGCGCGCCTGTCGTCGCAGTGCCTCACGTTCGGCCTCGCCCAGCACAAAGGGCGTGGTGTCAACACAGTAGGGAGAAAAGAACAGGCGCTGCTCGGGGACATGTAGGCGCAGGAAGTGCTCACGTGAGTGCTGGCCAATGTAGAGCAGCGCCGCACACGAGCGGTACATGCCCCGCAACAGTGTGTCTCGCAGCAGCCGCTTGAGCGGGCTGCGCGTCAGGGCGCGGTCGGTCGTCTCGGCGCGAAAGAGCAGCGGCACGCCGTAGCGCCGCGCGACGAGAAACGCATCGCGGTAGAAGCGCGGGCTGTAGCCTACAAGGAGCACTGCTGTGGGCGCGGCCTGGCGCAAAGCCCTGCCCAGGCCACGGGCTGTTGTCGCCTCCACCGAGCGCGGGCCGCCTGTGGCCACCCGACCCACAAAGGTCGCGCTGTAGCCGCTGAGCAGGTCGCTGTCCCAGGCGACATGCGTCCCGAAGCCGCGGTCGCTGTAGCCTGCGACACTAAAGTCCGAGCCGTAGATCGCCGTGACTGGCACGCCAAGGCTTTGGAGCGCCCGGTAGACTGGCGCGTGATACTGAACCGGGTGCGTTTCGATCACGGCAAGTGTCATGGTGTGGGCCGCCCGCCGCAGAGCGCAGGCAAGCTTCCAGCCAACCAGCAGCGGCTCATAGCCCCTCGTGGATCTGCGCAAGCAGCGGCGCAAACTGCGTCTCGTAGTTCCACTCGGCGAGGACTCGCTGGCGTCCGCGCTCACCCATGGCGCGCAGTTCGGCCGGG
>JAYUYB010000017.1:0-2244 GCA_043752655.1 Chloroflexota bacterium | reverse complement strand
CACCCTTTGGCTACTACAAAAACCCCCTGATCGTCGACCCGGAGAATATTCGCGAGGTGAGCCGCGCCCTGCAGCACGTTGAGTTTCACGTCGGCGATTTCGGCAATGTGCTAGAGCGCGCCGAGCCAGGCGACATGGTCTACTTCGATCCGCCCTACGTGCCTGTGAGCGCCACCGCCTCGTTTACGCACTACACCCACCAGGGCTTCACCGAGGTGGAGCAGCGCCGCCTCGCCGAACTCTTTTTCACGCTCGCCGAGCGCGGCTGCGCCGTGATGCTCTCCAACTCGCAGAGCCCGCTTGTCTCCGCGCTCTACGCCCACGCCCCCACCCGCGACATCGTGCTCGCTAGCCGCAAGATCAACTGCGACGGCAAGAAGCGCGGCGATGTGGAGGAGCTGATCGTTTGTGGCTACGAGCTGCGCCAGAGCCATGCCATGGCTCCATCTTCCTGACTCGGAAAGTGTAAAGGCGCCGTTTATACTCATGGCGATAGCCTTTTTATTCACCGGCAGGACTTCCTATGGCGGATACACTCGGGCGCACCGACGATACTACCCTGTTTGCCCTAGCACCCAGCCATATCCCCTCCTATCGCAGCCTGCGCTACGACGGCAGCAACATGAGCGCTGACCTTGACGCCTTTCCCCAGGCTGATCATGCGCTGCTCTTCGAGATGTACGCCGTCCTCACAATTACCTTCACGCTGCTCCGCGAGCACGAGCAGGCTCCGCAGCCCGAGATTGTGGCAGAGCTGCGGCGGCTCTACGATGAGCGTTGGCAGGATCTCCTGGGCCGCGTGCGTGTACTCGGTGCCGACATCCCCGCGCAGGAGCACTCGGCACGCATTGGCCAGATTGTCCACGACCTCAAGGGCGGCGCCTTTCAGGCGCTCTCTATCAATCTGCAACTTGTTAAGCTCGGGCTGGTTGGCGCCGATGCGCTACACCGCATGTTCTTTCTGGCCCGCGACCAGCTCAAGATTATGCGCAATGCTCTGCCCATGATCGACCTCGCCGCCGCCGCACGCGATGCGCAGCAGCGCCTCCACGCCATCGAGCTGATCGTCGAAAAATGGGCGCGCTCCCACTACCACCGCGGCGACCAGGACGCGACGATTGAGGTGGACTGCCGCTACAGCGGCCCGATCGCCGAGCGCTGCCTGGAGTTCTCCGCCCTCGACCGCGTGCTCTACAACCTGATCAACAACGCTACCAGCCACACCAGCGACGGTCGCGTCGAGCTCATCATTCTTCCTATCCCCGCCGATGCGCCGCACCAGCTCCGCCTGATCGTCGCTAACAGCGTTACCCCTGCGCAACAGCACCGCCTGGCGAACCGCTTCCCAAATGGGCCTGGCGCGCTGTTCTTCGGCGGCTACACCACAGGCGGCTCCGGGCTGGGCCTGCGCATCTGCGCCGATTTCATCTGCAACGCCTATGGTCTTGGCGGCGTGGAGCAGGGGCTCGCCGAGGGCCACTTTGGTGCTGCCCTCCACGACGAGCGCTTCCTCGCCTGGGTTCACTGGCCGCTTGCAGGCGATTAGGGCTCGCTCGCTGAGCACGCCGACAGAGCGTGCTAGAATGCTCCTGCCGAGGCATCGCCACGAGCAGGAGTTTTGTTATGGACACGCAGCACCGTGACGAGCACGGAAATCCCAAATACACCAACCACCTCGTCAATGAGGCCAGCCCCTATCTCACGGCTCACGCGCACAATCCCGTTGAGTGGTTTCCCTGGGGCGCGGCGGTGCTTCAAAAAGCACAGCAAGAAAATAAGCTAATTCTGATCAGTATTGGCTATGCTGCGTGCCATTGGTGCCATATAATGGCCTCAGAGAGCTTCGACGACGAGGCCACCGCCGCGCTTCAGAACGAGCTGTTCGTTAACATTAAGGTGGACCGCGAGGAGCGCCCGGATATCGACACGGTCTACATGGCGGCAGTCCAGGCGATCACCGGCCAGGGCGGCTGGCCGCTGAATGTCTTCTGCCTGCCCGACGGCACGCCTTTCTACGGCGGCACCTACTTTCCACCGGACGAGAAGGCCGCGCGCTACGGTATGCCCAGCTGGAAGCAGGTGCTGCGCTCGGTCGCCGAGGCCTTCAGCGCCCGCCCCGACGAGCTGGCCGCCACCGGCCGCGAGCTGGTTGCGCATATCGGCAGCCTCGCCTCCGCTGGGGCTGAGAGTGCGCCGACGCTGCCCACGCCGCAGCTGCTCGCCGACGCTGCCGAGACGCTGGCC
>JAYUYB010000016.1:0-5791 GCA_043752655.1 Chloroflexota bacterium | reverse complement strand
CGTCGTAGAGCACCGCCGCCTGCCCCGGCGTGATCGCCTTCAGAGGCTCCAGCAGGCGCAGGGCGAGCCGTCCATCGGCGCAGGGAGCTACCTCGGCGGGGGCAGGCTCGGCGTGGGCGCGCACCTGCACCGAACAGGCGAAGGGCTGCGCAGGCCAGGCGCCATCCACGAAGCTTACGCGATCCACCACAAGCTGATCGCGCAGAATAGCCTCGGGCGGGCCGACCACGAGCGCATTGCGGGCAAGATCGAGATCGACCACAAAGAGCGGCTGTCCGCCGCCGAGGCCGAGGCCGCGCCGCTGGCCCACGGTGTAGAGCGGCAGGCCCTCGTGGCGCCCGATCTCGCGGCCTTGCAGATCCACAATCGGGCCAGGGCGCAGACTCTCCGGCGTCTCCTCGCGCAGCAGGTTGCGGTAGTCGCCGCCTGGCACAAAGCAAATATCCTGGCTCTCGGGGCGATCCGCGCTCGCCAGGCCGCGCTCGGCGGCGAGGGCGCGCACCTGCGGCTTTGAGAGCGCGCCGATGGGAAACAGCAGCCGCGCCAGGTCGGCCTGGGCGAGCATGTAGACCATGTAGCTCTGGTCTTTGTCGCGGTCGGCGGCGCGCAGAAGCTGGTACGACGACGGCTCGGCATCGTCGGGAGCGGCGATGCGGGCGTAGTGGCCGGTGGCGACGTACTCGAAGCCGAGGGTGCGGGCGCGCTCCAGGAGCGCGCGGAACTTAATCTCGCGGTTGCACTCCAGGCAGGGGTTGGGCGTGTAGCCCTGGCCGTAGGCCTGGATGAAGTAGTCGATCACGTGGCGGCGGAACTCGCGCTGGTAGTTGAAGACGTAGTAAGGCACGCCGAGCTGGGCGCAGACGCGCCGGGCGCTCTCGGCCATCTCCTGGGCGCAGCAGAGGCTCTCGTTCAGGCGCTCGTCGTCGGCGTCCCAGAGATGCAGCGTCACGCCCACAACCTCGTGCCCTTGCTCGTGGAGCAGGGCGGCGGCCAGGGAGCTGTCCACCCCGCCGCTTATCGCAACCATGATCTTTGCCATGGGCATATTATACGCGACGCGGGCGGCTGCCGCCCTACAGCGCCCAGCAAGAGCAGGCAGCGCTTACATGTTCCATGGTATGCTGGAGCCACTCCCAACCTGTGCGCCGGAGGTATCTATGCTACGTCGGGTCGCCCTGCTCTACAACCCCTTCTCCGAGGCGTCTGTGGCCCGCTCAACAGAGCTAGAGGCCTGGCTGCGCGCCCGCTCCATCAGCGTCTGGCGCGGTATCTCCCAGGAGGCCCGCGACCAGCCTGACGCTATGGACGACACCGACCTGATGGTGGCCCTGGGTGGCGACGGCACGGTGATGCGCGCTGCGCGCCTCGCCTGGCCCCTGAACATCCCGGTGCTGGCCGTGGCCCTCGGCCACCTCAGCTTTATGGCCGAGGTGCAGCCGGACGAAGTGTACAACGGGATCGAGCTGCTGATGCAGGGCGGCGGCTGGCACGATGAGCGCACCCTGCTGCGCGCCACGCTCTACCGGGACGGCGACTCTATCGCCGACTTCACCGCCCTCAACGAGGTGGTGCTCTCGCGCAGCGATGTGGGCCGCGTGCTCAATGTCCATGTCAGCGTTGACGACTCGCCGCTTACCACGTACCACGCCGACGGCGTGCTCGTGGCCACTGCCACCGGCTCTACGGCCTACGCGCTTGCGGCCGGCGGCCCGATTGTAGACCCGCGTGCGCGCTCGCTGCTGCTGGTGGGAATCGCGCCGCACCTCACCGTGGTGCCCTCGATGGTGCTCCATGAGGAGGCCGTGGTGACGATCCAGCTGCGCAGCCGCTACCACGCGAACCTCGCCGTCGACGGGCGCGAGAACCTGCCGCTCCACGAGGGCGACGAGGTTGTGGTGCGCCGCAGCCCGCGCGTCTGCACCTTCGTGCGCCTGCGCCCCAGCAGCCAGTTCTACACCCAGCTGGTGGCGCGCCTTAAGCGGGACGAGTAGGAGACAAGGAGACAGCCCTTCATACTCCGCTAGGCGCTCCCGGTCTCCTTGTCTCCTTGTCTACTCTACTCCAGCGGAATCCCCAGCGTAGTAGAGCCGCCGCGCACACCGCCGCCAGGGAAGAGCGAGCGCTCCGCCACGATTGGCTGGGTGCTGCGCACGATCGCCGTGATCGAGCCCTCGTTCGGGTAGAGCTCGTGGACGGCCATGGTGTAGCGCGCGCCCGCCGGTACATCAAAGCTCTGTGTGCCCGTAGCGCCGCCGCCAAAGCGCAGGTCGACCGTTACGCGCGCCTTCGTCTTGCCGGGGTTGCTCACGCATAGGAAGTAGGTGGCGTCGCTGGTGCGACCCTCCACAAATGCCCAGCGGAAGCGTGGCTCGGTGGCGCCCGCGCCGATCGTGCCCGCCTGCCCGCCGTTGAAGATTAGCGAGCGCTCCACGGCGACCGGCCGGTCGGCCTCCACCATCGCGCTCACGCCCAGATTCGGCACGATCTCGTTCACGTCGATCGCCAGCTGCGCGCGGGGCGGGATGGCGTAGCGCCGCGTTTCGCTCAGCCCGTCAGGCCCCATAAAGGTGGCCGTGGTGGTCGCCGGCTGGCTGTTCGGGTTTAGCACCAGCAGCCGCATACGGAAGTCGCCCTCGGTGGTGCCCTCGGCGAAGTGCCAGCGGCGCGCCAGGGCCAGGATGCCGCTCCCCGTAGTCAGGCCAGTGCGGTTGGGGCCAAAGCGCATGGTGCGCTCCGCCGCGATTGGCTGGCTCGCGATCACCTGCACGCCGAAGTCGGAGTCGGCCAGGGGGCGCCGCCCATCCGGCAGGGTGATGTCGTTCACCGCCACCACCAGGCGCGACTGGGCGCCGATCGCCACCGGCTGCTCGAAGTTCACGCCGTCGCGGCGCATGTACGTCACGGTGGCCTGCACGTTGGCCGGGTTCGGGTTGAACAGGATCAGATAGGTATTGTTGCCGCCGCTGGTGGAGCCCTCGGCGAAGTACCAGACGCGCGCCAGCTGCGCGATGCCCGGCCCGCCGTCCACGTCGGTGGTGAGGCTCATGCTGCGCTCGGCCAGGATTGGCGCGCTGGACTCGACGATCGCGGGCAAGGCTGCGGCGCCCTGCACCAGATCGTTCACGGTCAGGTCGGCGCGAGCGTTGGCGGGCACCGGCACGATCCGCGTCACGGGCGAGCCGCCAGGCTGGATCAGCGTCACGCGGGCCTCGGCCTGCGCACCCGTGGGGTTAAAGAAGGCCAGGCGCTGGCTGTAGTCGGCCACGTTGCCCTCGGCGAAGTACCAGCGCGCGCGCACGGTGGACTGATCGGTGAGCGTGCGGATCTGGGCAAGCTGGCCGCGCAGGGGCGGGAAGGGGTCGGGCGCGGAGGGCGCCACATCGCTATGGCCGGCGATGTTCGGGCGCACCACACGGCCGCTGCCCTGGGCCACGCTGTGCTCGCCGGTGGGCGGCAGGTCGTAGGCCTCGCCAAGCCAGGCCAGCAGGCTCACGAGCACACCGGTGGCCGTGGGCGAGGGCTGCGCATCACGCGGGACGATCAGGGCTACATGCACGGCGGTGGCGTCGCCAGAGAGCCGATCCACCGCCGAGGTTGGCCCGCCGAGGCGCCCCTCAAACAGATTGCCCTCCTGGTCGATCAGATAGTGGTAGCTCAGATCCTCCCAGCCGAGCTGCTGGGTCTGGAACACCGCCAGGGCGCGGATCAGGCTCACCGTGCTGCTGGGCGTGCTGGTGGCGTCGATCTGGTGGATGATCACCCCACGCGGGGTGCGGCGGATGGGCTGGGCCGCTATCACACGACCGCTCCAGTCGGCGCGGGCGATTGCGGCCGGGCGCTGGGTGAGCGTCTCGCCACCAAACAGGATGGGGCGGCGCGGCAGGCCCGCCGCGAAGATCGGCGCAGCGGTGGCCGTGTTCAGGTAGCTGATGCTCACATCGGCCAGCACCGACGAGGCGCGGCTTACCTGGCTATCGAGGGTGGCGCGCAGCTGGAGGTACTGGCTGTCGGCGGGGAGCGCGAGCACGTCGGGGGTGACGTAGGCGCCGTCGCTGCTCTTGGCGGCCGAGCGGGCGTCGCCGGCCACAAGCGGCAGCCAGGCGCCCCAGCCGCTCTCGGGGTCGCCGCCAGGGGCCGAGGAGCGGGCGCGCAGCTCGAGTAGCAGATTGGTGCCGCTGATCACCTCGGCATTCCAGATCGCGCCCGCCGCGTTTGTGGCGAAGTCGGCCTTGAACGCGGGCGAGACAAAGCTACCGCTTGTCTGCCCATCGGCCAGGCGCAGCTCGCCGCCGGCATTGTTGGTCACGAGCAGCCGGCTGTTGCTGCCTGCCTGCCAGTCGGCAACGTCGCTCAGCGTCCAGCTGCCCACGCGCACCTGGGGGCCCTGCTGCTGGGCGAAGGCGGGGGCGGCGACAAGAGCGAGAGCGAACAGGAGGGCGAGCGTTAGGCGGCGAGCTGTCGTGCGTTGCATAGTTCGAGCCTCGCGCCCCGCAGCACGTTGGGCTGGCGGCGCGCTATTCCTCGGGCTTCACCGCGCCGTTGAAGGCGCCACGGTAGGCATTGGCCGAGTCGTAGAGCATCCAGCCATCGATCTCGGGGTACTTCTCGGTGGCGTCGATCTGGGCGCGCACCTCGGCGGGGCCGTACTTCACCACCTTGTAGGCCCACGGGTCGGTGTGATCCTGGAGCCAGGGGCGCAGGCGGGCGTACTCCGACTTGATCTGCTCGACCCCGGAGGCGTTGGCCGCGTCGAGCACGGCGTAGGGCTGCTCCACGGGCGAGTCGATGTCGAAGGCGCCGGGCCACCAGAGCGATGGGTAGGGCATGGGCGCGATGTAGTCGGTGTAGTTGCCCATGCGCTTGATGTCCTGGGCGATGGTGAGCGACTTGCCGAGCACCACGCGGCCAAACACGTCGATCGACATTTTTGCGCCCGCCCCGTTCACCTCGCGGTGGGCCTGCTGCATAAACTCGGTGATCACCTCGAACATGCGGTCGGGGTCGGTCGCCGGGTTGATCGGCTCGGAGAAGAGCAGTTTCTCGGCAAAGCTGGCTTTGTCGCCAAACCAGTCGGGGAATCGAATGTAGTCGTAGTTCACCTCGTCGAAGCCCATCAGGGCCGCCTCGACGCCGAGCGCCGTGTTATAGTCCCAGACATTGCGGTTCGTGGGGTCGAGGTAGGCGTAGCGGATGCCGCCGTCCAGGCCCGCCGGGTAGTCGGCGTACACTTCGCCGGTCGCCCGCAGCTTGATCGACCAGTCGGGGCGCGCGTCGGAGAGCGCGTTATCGTGCGAGAAGAGCTGGACGCGCGCGATCGTGTAGATGCCCTTGTCCTTGAGGCGCTTCACCAGGGCTGGCATATCCACGTAGGGCCTGGAGATGCCGAGCTCCTTTGCCAGCGGCACCTGCGAGTCGTAGTAGACCATGCCCAGATCATCGCGCAGGTCGCTCTTCAGATCGATCATAATCGCGTTGAGCTCGGTCTGCTCGATCAGATCAATGTACTCGTCCACCAGGCCGGGCACGCTGGCCACGGCGGCGGTGATGTAGAGCGCCTTGACTGAGAAGCGCTCCAGAGCGATCTCGGTGGGCACGCTGCCGGGCTTGATCGGGATCACCTCGGTGCGGTAGCCGGGCGAGAGCACCTGGATGAAGCCCTGCTCGGGCAGGCCCTTGAGCGTAAAGCTGCCGTCGGCGCTGTCCATGATCCGCTCGAAGGCCACATCGGTGCCGGGGAAGGTGGCGCTGACCATGATCACGGCGTTCACAACCGGCTCGCCGCTGGGCTTGG
>JAYUYB010000015.1:0-5792 GCA_043752655.1 Chloroflexota bacterium | reverse complement strand
CCCGCGCCAACGGCCTGCCCTGCGTCGCCGTGAGCTACGGCTACGGCGAGCTGGCGACGCTTGAGGCAGCGCGGCCTATCGCCATCGCCCACAGCGTGGCGGCGCTTCACGCGCTGCTCGTTGACCAGCGAGGCGCAGCACAGGCAGCGGAGCGCGAGCCGACCTCTCCTTCTGCGCCGCTGCGGTGAGGCCCCCAATGCAGCTGCCAACGATCAGCGCGCTCCCCGAGCGCTACAGCTTCCGCTTCTGCCCGCGCTGCGCCACGCCGCTCGCCGTGGTGCTTCTGCACGGCATGGAGCGCCAGCGCTGCCCAGCCTGCCGCTGGGTTCACTTCCCCTTGCCGAACCTCGCCGCCACCGTGGTGATCTTTCACGAGGGTGGGGTGGTGCTGGTGCGGCGCGATATCGAGCCCGACCGGGGGATCTGGCACCTGCCGATCGGCCACGCTGAGTACGGCGAGGACCCCGCCGATGCCGCGCTGCGCGAGGGCCAGGAGGAGACCGGCCTACAGCTCGCCGAGCCGCGCTTCCTTACCTATACCCATGGCCCCTCCTACGGCGACCCGCGCCTTTTCTACCTTGTGCTCAGCTTCTCCGCCCGTAGCGTCGGTGGCACCCTCACCGGCAGCGACGAGGGCCGCGAGACAATGGTTGTTCCCCTCGCCGAGCTGCCTCCGCTTAAGTGGAGCAGCCAGCAGGCCGCGATCGCGGCGCTGCGCTTGGGCAGGTGACACGGTGACACAGTGACCGGGTGACACCTATCGGTGCGGTTAGGTGTCAGCCGGTCAGCCCGAGCGCAGCGAGGCATGTCACCCAGCCACCCGGTCAGCCCTATGTTCCTCCAGCTCGACGCGATCGCAAAGACGTACGGCGACACCCCCGTGCTGCGCGGGGTGAGCCTCGGCGTTGCGAGCGGCCAGGTGGCGGCGCTGCTTGGCCCCTCCGGCTGCGGCAAGACCACCCTGCTGCGGGTTGTGGCCGGCCTGGAGCGAGCCGACGCAGGCACGGTGCGCGTGCAGGGCGAGCCTATCGATGCGCTGCCGCCGCACCAGCGCGGCTTCGGCCTGATGTTTCAGGACTACGCACTCTTCCCGCACCTCTCGGTGGCGGGGAATGTGGCCTTCGGGCTGCGCATGCAGGGCCTGGCCCGCCCGGCGGCACTGGCGCGCGTGGCCGAGCTGTTGGAGCTAGTGGGGCTGCGTGGCTACGAGTGGCGCCGCGTCTACGATCTCTCGGGCGGCGAGCGCCAGCGCGTTGCTCTGGCCCGCACGCTCGCGCCGCGCCCGCGCCTGGTGATGCTCGATGAGCCTCTGGCCGCCCTTGACCGCGCCCTCCGCGAGCGCTTGCAGGATGAGCTGCGCAGCATCTTGCGCGCCGTGGGTGTGACGGCGCTCTACGTGACGCACGATCAGGCGGAGGCGTTCGCCCTGGCCGATGTGGTGGCGCTGCTAAATGGCGGCCGGCTGGAGCAGCTCGGGTCGCCCGAGGCGCTCTACCGCTACCCGGCGAGCGCTTGGGCGGCCCGCTTCCTGGGCCTTGGGAACATCCTGGAAGGGGTGTGGTGCGCCGATGGCCGTGTCGACACAGCCCTCGGCGCCCTTGCCTGCCGCGCCGAGGGCGTGCGCCCCGCCGCAGGCGCGCCCGCCACTGTGGTGATCTACCCGGACGCCGCGCGCCCGCCCCGCCCCGACGAGGCCGCGCTCACCGGCGTGCTGCTGGAGGCTCAGTTTCGTGGCCGACATCATCGCGCGCAGTTGCGCTTCCCCTCGGGTGTCGAGCTGAGCTTCGAGCTCGCCGAGCCGCCCGGCCCGGTGGGCGCAACGCTGTCGCTCGCCCTCGACGCGGGCAGTGTGCTGGCGCTGCCCTACCCGCCCACAACCGCGACCTGAGGCTTGTAGGCGAGCAGCACCACCCCAAGCGCTTGCTCAAGCGCCTCCAGGCGCCGCAGCTGCTCCTCGCTCAGGTGCGAGAACGGCGTCTCTGCGTGGTACGCGACAATCACGCTGCCAAGCTCCGCCTCCATCGTGCGAACACGCGCCAGACTCTGCTCGTCGAGCTGGGCGGCTTGAAGCATCGGTGAGGACATAGCGCTTCCTCCTTGCTGCTAGTAGTTGTAGGCCTCTAGCCTATTATACCGCTTTGGCCAGCAATGGGCCGGAAATCTGTGGCATCTGTGGAGAACATGCTCGGCATGTTGCGTCTGCATCAGCTCTGGGGCTTATCGGCGCACCAGCGGCAGTGCTACCCGCTGCACTGGCAGCCCGGCCAGCTCGCGGTAGGCGAAGTAGGCGGCCCGCCGGAAGCTCGGCTCGCCGCTTAGGCTGTAGCAGGCCCCACCAGGGCAGCGACTCTCCAGCGTGAAGGGGATCTGCACAATGCCCCAGAGCTGCGCGTCGGGGCCGCTGAGGGGCGGGAAGTCCTCGTACTTGAACCAGAAGACAGTCGCGACGTCGCCGCGCGCCTGCATTGCGGTGAAGACGGCGCGCAGAAAAGCTGCCTGGCCCGCGCTGTTTTGGCGCAGATAGCCCGCGTTGTAGCCGATCTCTGTGATCCAGAACGGCACCTCGGCGGCGGCCGGGTCGCTGCTCGCCAGACTCTCGCGCAGGCGCGCCCGCAGCTCGTTCAGGCGGCTGTTGATCCGCACCACCTCACTCTCGATCTGGGCCAGGCCCGCCAGGATCTCCACCGGGTATGGGTGGTAGCCCAGCCCATCCACCGGGTAGCTGCCGTAGCTGGCTTTGTAGCCCGTAAACTCGCTGGAGCCGTAGAGCGCCGCGAGGTAGGCCCGGTCGCTCACAGGCGGGTTGGGCACAATGGCGCGGGCGCTTACCAGGAGATCGCTGCCGCGCGGATGCAGACCGCCAAGCAGCAGCTTCAACCCAGCGCGCCACGCCGGGTCGGTCTCGGCTGTGCCGCATTGATTCTGCCTGAAGCAGCGGTAAAACTTGGTGTGCAGCCGCGCCGTGATGGCCGGGTCCAGGCCCTCGCCGCCACGGTAGCCGGGCGCGAGCGGCAGCCGGTTCTGCTCGTTGAGGATCTCGTAGGCTGCCACACGCTCGCGGTAGCGCAGCGCGATGAACAGCGCCCGGTCGAGCCACTCCTTCGTCCAGCTGTTCACGCCGCCGCCGTAAAGCGGATCGACGCCGGAGGGCGCCACCAGGCCGTACTTAGGGTCACGCGGGTCGATGTCCACCAGGGCAAAGCCGATCAGGGCCATCACCTTGAGCCCGTGGCGCGGCGCCACCTCGTTGATGAAGTAGTCGTTGCGGGCCACCTGCGCGGCGAAGTCGCCGGCGCTGCTGCGCACAATAAACTCCACCCGCACCCAGCGCACGCCGGTCTCCGCCAGGATCTGGCCCATGCGCTCCTGGGCCGCCCGGTTGGGCTCGCCTGGGGTCGCCGGGTCGGTGCCGTACTCGTACCAGGGGTCGCGCACTACCATGCCGAGCAGCTCCGGGTTTACGGGTGCGCTCTGGGCGGCGGGGCGGGCGGAGGCGGGCGGGGCGAGCAGCAGCAGCAGCGCGGCGAGCAGCGCCACGTGGATTTTGATTGACATAAAATACCATTTCTAGAAGATGATCGCACAGTACAAACGCGCCACGCCACGCCTTTCACGCCGAGCGTGCAACTCCATGGGCTGCTCTGTAGGGCTACAGCATTGTCGGCAGGCGGGCGTGTCCGGGCGCGTCGGCGCAGGCCGACGCGCGGCCGCAGGCCCGGCTGCTGCGGTTTCAACCGCCGGGTGCTGGCAACAGCGCCGACCATCACGTAGCCCTAGCTGCGCTCATTTTGCATTTTACATTTGTAGATGCTAGGATTGAGCGTGGCGCAACCGTAATCTGCAATCCCCCAAGGAGTCAGCAATGAGCGATCTGAAGGCAAGCTTCGAGCAGGCGGCGCAGGCGGTACAGCAGCTACCCAAACGCCCCGAGAACAACATGCTGCTAAAGCTGTACGCCCTCTACAAGCAGGGCACGGTCGGCGATGTGAGCGGCGCGCGCCCTGGCATCCTCGATATGACGGGCCGCCTGAAGTACGACGCCTGGGCTAAGCTGAAGGGCACTGGCGGCGACGCGGCGATGGGCGCGTATGTCGAGCTCGTGGAGCAGATTAAGGCCGCACAGTAGCCACTTGGCTACGCTGGAGGCTGCGGTATGGCGACGATTATCTCGGTCCACTCGTTCCGTGGCGGCACTGGTAAGTCCAACACGACGGCAAACCTTACGGCGCTGCTGGCCGCCGAGGGCTACCGCGTGGGCGTGATCGACACTGACATTCAGTCGCCCGGTATCCACGTGCTCTTCAACCTTGAGGAGGCGCGGATCAAGCTTGCGCTCAACGATTTTCTGCGCGGCGAGTGCGAGATCGAGGCGGCTACCTACGACGTCACCGCGCAGCTTGGCGCCCCGGTGAGCGGGCGGGTCTTCCTGGTGCCCTCCAGCGTGAAGGTCGGCGAGATCACGCGTGTGATCCGCGAGGGCTACGACCCCGGCACGCTGAACGAGGGCTTCCAGCGCCTGATCGAGGCCTTCGAGCTCGATGTGCTGTTGATCGACACGCACCCTGGCCTGAACGAGGAGACGCTGCTCTCGATCGCGATCTCCGACACGCTGCTGATCATTATGCGCCCCGATAGCCAGGACTACCAGGGCACCAGCGTGACGGTCGAGGTGGCCCGCAAGCTCGATGTTCCGCACCTGCTACTGCTTGTAAACAAGGTGCCCCAGAGCTATGATGCCGCACTGGTGCGCCGGCGTGTCGAGGAGAGCTACAACGCCGAGGTGGCCGCCGTGCTGCCCCACTCCGACGACCTGATGGCTCTCGCCTCTGCCGGCATTTTCGCCCTGCGCTTCCCCGACCACCCCCTCACCGCGCTCTACCGCCAGGTCGCCGCCCGCGTCATCACGTAGCCCTGCGCACTCTGCATTTTGCATTATAATGGAACCAGTTCCAAACTGGACCCAAGAAGTGATCTGTGCAAGGAAGCACCATGCCCGAGCTGGACTGGACGCGGACGCAGGCGGCGCGGTCGATCGAGCGGCTACTGCCGCGCCTGCGCGTCGAGGTGGCCGAGGCGCGGGCGGCTGATCCTGCGGGCTGGGAGCGCCTGGAGGCGCGCCTCCAGCACGAGTGGCCGCGCCTCTTCACGCTGCTGCTGCACCTCTACGGCACACAGTACGACTTCTACTATCACCTGGAGCAGATCCTACTTGGCGCCGCGCGCGCCTGGGCCGACCGCAGCGCCGCCCTGCGCGACCTGGACGCCCGCCGCGAGGCCGAGCCACGCTGGTACGAGTCGCAGCGCATGCTCGGCGCGGTGATCTATGTCGATCTTTTCGCGGGCACCCTGGCTGGCGTGCGTGAGCATCTGCCCTATCTGGAGCAGCTTGGCGTTACGTATCTGCACCTCATGCCGCTTTTCCTGGCCCCCGAGGGCGACAGCGACGGCGGCTATGCCGTAAGCAGCTACCGCACGGTGAATCCCGAGCTTGGCACGATGGTCGAGCTGGCCGAGCTGGCCGCCACCCTGCGCGAGCGTGGCATCAGCCTGGTGGTAGATTTTGTGTTCAACCACACCTCGGACGAGCACGAGTGGGCGCGTAAGGCCCGCGCCGGCCAGCCGGAGTTCGAGGAGTTCTACTATCTCTTTGCGGATCGCAACATACCCGACCAGTACGACCGCACGCTGCGCGAGATCTTCCCCAGCGTGCGCCGTGGCAGCTTCACCTGGGACGAGGGCATGCGCCGCTGGGTCTGGACGACGTTTAACAACTTCCAGTGGGATCTGAACTA
>JAYUYB010000014.1:0-13181 GCA_043752655.1 Chloroflexota bacterium | reverse complement strand
TTCCCTAGTCAAGATACCCGTGCAGCCGATTGCCCACACTGGGGTGGCGCAGGCGGCGCAGAGCCTCGGCCTCGATCTGGCGCGTGCGCTCGCGGGTGATCCCAAAGGCCACGCCGACCTCCTCCAAGGTGCGGCGCTGCCCATCGAGCAGACCGTAGCGCAGCTGCAAGATCTTGCGCTCGCGCTCGGGCAGGCCGTTGAGCGCCGCGCTCAGCTCCTCGTGAAGCATATTCTGTGCCGCGATCTCCATCGGCGTCTCAAGGCTTTCGTCGGCCAGCACCTCGCTTACCTTGCCCTCGCTCTCGTTATTGAGCGGCTGCTCTAGCGAGACGGGCTGCGTCGAGGCCTGAAGCAGCCGCTTGATCTTGCGCAGGCTCATGCCCATTGCGTGGGCCAGCTCGTCGGCGGTGGGCTCGCGCTCAAGCTCCTGCTCCAGCCGGTAGATCGCCCGGCGCAGATGCACGATCGACTCGCTCAGATGCACGGGTAGCCGGATCAGCCTACTCTGCTCGGCGATCGAGCGGGTGACGGCCTGCCTGATCCACCAGGTGGCGTAGGTGCTGAAGCGGTTACCCCTGGTGTGATCGAACTTGCCTACGGCGCGCATCAGGCCGATGTTGCCCTCCTGCACGAGATCCATAAAGGCCATTGGGCTACCAATATATTTCTTCGCCACGCTCACCACCAGCCGCAGATTCGCCTGGATCAGCTTGCGGCGCGCGTCGTCGGCGCGGGCCAGATCTTGCTCCAACTGGAAGCGCTCGCGACCGCTGGCGTAGGCCTCGTTGTTCAGCCGCTCGCGGGCCTGCTTACCAAGGCTGATCTTGATCGCAAGCTCACGCTCCTCCACCGCCGTGAGCAGCGCCACCTGGCCGATCTCATGCAGATAGAGCTGCACCGAGTCCTCGACAGGCTCTCTCACAGAGCGTTTAGCTGCGACTACCTCAGCCTTCACCGCCTCCATATCTATCTCCTCGATCTCCGCCTCGTCGGGCTCATCGCCCCACGCTTCATCGTCCTCGCCCGCAGGGCGATGCTGGGCCACAACCTCGTCACTGTCTTCAGACGGACGCAAGGCACTCATGGCGGTTCTCCTGATCTCTTATGTGGGGCGCATGTGTGTCGTTCACAGGCTCTATCAAGTCCCTATTTCAACGCGTTCTCCGGCTCCTGCCAGCGATGGGCATCAATCGTTTGGCCGGTCTGTCCGCGTGGAGGCTGGCTTGCCAGAGCCAGGGCAGCAGGCCCGATCTCCTCTGGCGCAAGCAAGCCTGTGCGCACTTCCGGCACCGTCTCGCGCACCATACGCGTGTCTGCAAAGCCGCCAGGATGCAAAGCGTTAACGTTGATACCAAAGCGCCGCAGATCTTTCGCCATCACTTTTGTCAGGCCCTCGACGCCGCATTTCGCCGCATAGTAGGCCGCGAAACCCGGCACCGCGATCTTCTCAAGCGGCGCCCCCAAGTTGATGATGTTGCCGCCACCGAGCTCGATCATCTGCGGCAGGAGCGCCTGTGCTGCAAGGAAGCTGCCCTTAAGCAGGGTATCCATCACCGTGTCCCACTGCGCCTCGCTTGTGTCTTGCACCGGCGCCCGCAGGCCAACCCCGGCGCTATTCACGAGAATGTGGATCGGGCCAAGCGCCTCGCGGGCCGCGCCGACCATGTGCGCAAGCTCGGCGCTGGAGCGAACATCCGCCTGGATAGCCACAGCACGGCCGCCCTGCTCCTCGATTAGCCAGGCCGTCTCCGCGATCTCGTCCGCAGTGCGGGCAACTACCGCTACTGTGGCGCCTGCCTGCGCAAAGGCGAGTGCGATTGCGCGCCCGAGGCCGCGCCCCGCCCCAGTGATCAGCGCGCTCTTGCCGCTTAGTCTCACGCTTGGCTCCAACATTCTACATTAGCTGTGCAATATCTGTGCAATATCTGTGCAGATAGTTGTACCACACCTGTACCGATTTGACTAGACCCCCATGGTAAAATGAGCGGGCTCTCATCCTCTCGCCCGCACTGGCCCCCAAGGAGTGCCCATGTCGGAACCAAAACTCTTCAACGACAGCGAGCCCACAGCCACCTTGGGCACGCTGATCGAGCTCCTCCCCGAGCCATGCGCTGTGCTAGATCGCGACGGTGTCATCCGCGCGATCAACGCCCCCTGGCGCGATGTCTTCTTCCACACTGGCCTTGGCCTAGGGGTGGAGCAGGCCTGCGCAACGCTGTTCCACTGGAAGAGCGAGGTTTGGGCTGGCCTGGCAGGCGAGCTGCGCGATCTGCTCGCCGCGCGCCTTGATCGCGTCAGCTTCGAGGCCCAGATCGCCGAGCCGCCCGAGCGCTGGGCTAGCTGCACGCTCGCAACCAACCCCACCACAGGCGGCCTGCTCTGGCAGCTCACCGAGGTTACACGCTGGCAGCTGGCCGAGTCCGAGACGCAACGCCTCTACCAGCAGTTTCGCGATGCTGTGGAAAGCATCTCCGACGGCTTCGCTGTCTACAACGCAGATGATCGGCTCGTCTTCTGCAACCAGCGCTACCGCGCGATCTACGCGCAACATGCCGACCTGATGACGCCTGGCCGCAGCTTCGCAGAGATCTTACGCATCGGCGCCCAGCGTGGGCAGCACCCCGCCGCAGTAGGGCGTGTCGACGAGTGGGTCGCCGAGCAGCTGGCACATCATCAGGCCCTTAGTAGCCTGGAGCAACAGCTGAGCGACGGGCGCTGGATCCGCTCTACCGAGCAGCGCACAGCTGATGGCGGGATTGTCGGAATCTGCACCGACATCACCGACCAGCGCCGGGCCGAGCAGCTGCGGCGGCAGAGCGAGCTGCAAGACGAGCTACTGCGCGCCCAAGAGGCCCTCCTGTCGGAGCTCTCCACGCCCATCCTGCGCATCAGCGCCCAGACGCTGGTGCTGCCACTGATCGGCGCCATCGATAGCAGCCGGGCGCAGCGCGTCGTCGAGAGTCTGCTGGAAGCGATCTCTGCGCAAGCGGCAAGCCTGGTGATCCTGGATATTACCGGCGTGCCCGTAGTAGATACACAGGTAGCAAACGTGCTGCTGCAGTGCGGGCGGGCCGTGCGCCTGCTTGGGGCGCGCATGCTGCTCACCGGCATCCGCCCCGATGTCGCCCAGACCATCGTGGCGCTTGGCATCGACCTCGGCGATATCGTCACCCGCGCCGATCTGCAGGACGGTATCCGCTACGCGCTGCGGTAGTTATGCGTTCCGGATCGTCACAAAATGGGCAATCTCCACCAGGGCACGCTGCGCAGTAGAGGCCGGGAACTCTTCCAGCTGCCCGATCGCCTGGCCGCTCAGGCGGCGCGCCTCCGCCATTGCCGCGTCCACACCACCCGCCGCCAGCACCTCGCCGATAGCCGCACTCACCTCGGCATCGCTGGGCGTGTCCCGCTCCAGGATGGCGCGCAGGCGCGGGCTGCCCGTACGGGCCAGCGCGTAGATCAGCGGCAGCGTGATCGTGCCCTGGCGTAGGTCGTTGCCTGCGGGCTTGCCCAGAGTCTGCTCGTCGCCCACAAAGTCGAGCACATCGTCTACAATCTGGAAGGCCATGCCAAGGTCGAAGCCGTAGCGCCCGAGGGCCGCAATCTGAGCCTCGCTACCGCCGCCCGCCGCCATGCCGGCCTTGCAGGCAGCCTCAAAAAGCGAGGCCGTCTTCGCGCCTGTCTTGTAGGCGTACTGGCGCAGCGCCGTCTCGGTAGGCTCGGCCGCCGTAACCGGGCTCAGCTCGCCCTCTACAATTGTCTGCACAGCGTGTGCGTAGTAGGTAATAATGCGCGGGTCGGGGCTGCGGGCCATCTCGCCGGCCGCCAGGGCAAAGAAATAGTCGCCCACCATCAGGGCCACGTCGTTGTCCCAGCGCGCGTGGACAGTCACCCGCCCACGGCGGCGCGCCGCCTGGTCCACAAGGTCGTCGTGAACCAGCGAGGCCGCCTGGATCAGCTCAACCGATGCGGCGGCGTGGATCACGCGGGGCAGCTGGTAGCTCCCCAGGCGCGCCGTCAGCAGCGCCAGGGCCGCCCGCAGGCGTTTGCCGCCGGAGCGCACCGTGTGGGTGCTCGCGGCGGCGATCAGCTCCGAGCGCGAGCTGGCGCGCTCAAGCAGCAGTTTCTCGACAGCCAGCAGATCAGCCGTGATGCCCGCACGCTCGAACATGTCGGCGAGGCTCGCCGGAGGCGCGCTGCGGGGCTGCGCGTTGCGCGCCTCGGCGCCACTTGCCAGCGGGGCAATCGCTACGGCAACGTCGTGGGCTGTGGTCTGGTGCTGGTACGCAGCCATCAGGCTGTTCCTCTTCTAGGGCCTGCCTTCGGTGAGAGCGATCAGCGGTCGGCATTGTGATATTCGACACAATCATCATGATAACACAATCCAATCGGCTGTCAAGCCTAAAATCGCCGCTCATAGCAGTCACACACTCAGGCTCTGCCCTTCAGAGTATAATACAATTCGTGTGCGCCTGGAACCTGCTCCGTCGCCATGCATCCAGCAGGCTGTGTCGCTACGTAAGATTCCATGAGGGTTGTTGTGGCTGGCTTCTCGCATCAGAACACCGAGGCCGCGATGCTCAACGATGAGCAGCTGATGGCCCACGTCGCCGCTGGGGATAGCAGTGCCCTCGACCAACTCTATGGTCGCTACGCCCGCATTGCCTACGGGCTCGCCTTAAAAATCCTCGCCAGCAGCGAGCCCGCCGAGGATGTGGTGCAAGAGGCGTTCTGGCGTGTTTGGAGCCGTGCAGCCACTTTTCAGGCTGGCAGCGGCCAGTTCGCACCCTGGCTGTTCGGCATCGTGCGTAACCTATGTATCGACGAGCTGCGCCGCCGCAATGCGCGCCCCGCGCAACTCGCCAACACCGCCGACGACCACGCCCTGCTCACCATCCCCGACCCACAGCCAGAGCTGGACACACTCACCTGGGAGGCTGAGCGGCGGCGCCTTATTGTGGGCGCCCTAGCCGAGCTCCCGCCCGACCAGCGCCAGGTGATCGAGCTGGCCTACTTTGGTGGTCTCTCACAGCGTGAGATCGCCGATAAGCTCAATAACCCCCTGGGTACCGTGAAGACCCGCGTACGCCTCGCGCTTACCAAGCTTAGGGCAATGCTCCAACACCAGGGGATCGGTCAGGAAGACCGCTAGAACGTGCAGCTCTCAATGACCCCCAACGACCCACAATCAGCCGAGCAGCAGGTTGCCGCCTACGCCCTTGGCACGCTCGACCCGGAAGATCGCGCCGCTGTCGAGGCGCTCCTCGCGGCCTCGCCAGAGCAGCAGGAGGAGCTGCGCCAGCTACGCGAGGTTGTAGCCCTGCTGCCCTATGCGGCTCAGCCTACGTCGCCCCCCGAGCGCGTGCGCCAGCAGTTGCTCGCCCGCATTGCCGCCACAGCCGCGCAGCCCGCCGCTACGCCCGCAGCAGCGTCTGCCAATGCGCCCACTCCGCCCCGCCGTGCCCGCTGGCTTGTGCCCGCCATCGCCGCAGCCCTGGCCACGCTCGTGCTGGCCCTCGCCGGGATTACGCTCTCGCTCACCGACAGCATGGCGCGCCTCGACCAGACCAACCGCGAGCTTGTGACAACCCTTGGCACGCTCCAGCAGGCCCTGGCCAACACCCAGGCCCGCCAGGAGACCCTGGCAGGCCAGCTCGCCGCAGGCCAGAGCCAGCTAGAGCAGGTGAGCGCCAAGCTTGCCGCTAGCGAGGAGCGCATTGGCCAACTAAGTGCGAAGGTGGCCCAGGACGACTACGTGATCTCCTTTGTGAGCGCCCCCGGTGTGGCTACACGTCAGCTCGTCTCAGCCCAGGCCGAGCTGAACGCCCAGGGCGAGATGTACATGTACCCCGGCAACTCCAGCGCTGTGGTGCTTTTCAGCGGCCTGCCGCCGCTCGCGCCCGGCAAGGTCTACCAGTTTTGGCTCGCCGACGACGGCAACCAGGTGGCGGGCGGCACCTTCGTTGCAGACTCGAGCGGCATCGGCCATATCGTAGTCCAGGCGCCCCGCGAGGTAAACGCCTTCTCCCAGGTAATGGTGACGGTAGAGCCCGAGGGCGGCAGCGCCATGCCCAGCGCAAACGTCGTATTAGAAGGTAACCTGTAGGGGCGGCCCTCGTGGCCGCCCGCTATTGGCCCGCGTCAAGCCGCCCGTCCGGGTCGAGGCGCCCACCACCCACCACCCACCGCCCACCGTCCACCGTCACACCACCGGGAACAGCGCATCGATCAGCCCAAAGTCCACATCGGCGCAGCGCAGCTCGCCGGTGGCCCGCAGGTCGGCGGCGGCGCGGTAGCCCAGCAGCAGCTGCGCCGCCGCCGCCAGCCCCAGCCCGCCCACAAGCAGATCGGCAGGCCCGGCGCCCGCCGCGACCGTCACCGCACCGCCAGCGCAGCGTAAGCGCACCAACCCCGCCTCGCCCTCCAGCCGCAGCGTGCCGCTCCACCCCGCATAGCGTGAGCCGCCCAGCCTGCGCGCAAGCTCATCTCGTAGCCCTGCGAGCGCCAGCGCCAAATCGACCACACCCCAGAGCCAGGTCGGCTCGGCGGGGCGCGGCGCCCATAGACGCATTGTGCCCCCAAGTAGCAGCGCCGCCCGCGCCACCGCGTGCCCCGGCTGGAGCGCAAGCAGCTGCACGCCGTGCGCCGCCAGGGCGTACACAAGCTGCCGCGCGCCGCCCGCGTCGGCGGCGGCAGCCTCGGCTACGCGGCCCTGCGCATCAAGGCTGGCGTACGCCACAGCTCTGCCGCGCGCATCTTCGAGCAGCAGCCAAGCCTCCGGCGCCTCCAGCAGCCAGCGCCAGTCCGGCGCCACCCGCGCTGGAGCCAGCGGCAGCGCGGCAGCGCCCGCGTCCGCCAGGGCAGCCAGGTCGGCGGCGTCGGCGGCGCTAGCCATGCGCAGCTGCGGCGCCGACATGCCAGGCGCTGGCAGGCGCAGCTCGCTGCTCAAGGCGCAGGGGGCGAGGCCCAGTGCAGCGTAGCTTGCAGGGGCGCCGCGCAGGGCGAGCAGCGGCAGACCCGCATCGGCCGCCGCCGCCACGGCCGCGCCCACCAGCAGCGCCACGCTATCAACGCTGGCCTCCACCTCAAGCAGCCCCACCTCCAGTGTGGCTGCGCCGATGCGCCGACGCTCATGTGCCAGCAGCGCGTGGCCAACCAGCGTGCCGCCAGGCTGCTCGGCCAGCAGTGTAAAGGCCGGCTGGGCGCGGGGACGCCTCAGCTGCCGCGCCAGAGCGGCGGCGCCGAGCCGTGCGGCCAGCGCGGGCTCGGCGCCGTCTGCACGCTCGGCGCTACGAACACGGGTAGTTATGCGCGCTGGGAATGGGTACTCTTCTCCCATTGCGTCCTTATGGGCTGGTCTCGTAAGATCAGATTATGCAAACCAAGGCCGTCATCTTTGATCGCGACAACACACTGCTCACCACCGACCGCGCCCAGCTTACGCGCATCCAGGTTCGGCTGGAAAACCTCGCGCCCGGCCTGAGCATCGAGGCCTTGGGCGCTGCCTGGGAGCGCTGGCCCGGCCCGTGGCCGCACAGTGTGGGCGAGGAGCCGGCCTTCTGGCTGGCGTTCTGCGCCGCAGTGGCCCGCGAGCGCGGCCACAAGACTCCTGTGGAGCAGCTCGCTGTCGAGCTTGACGCCCTCTATCATACCTGCTTTTGCGCCTTCGCTGACGCCGCGCCAACCCTGACGGCCCTGCACACGCTGGGGCTGCGGCTGGCCGTGCTCAGCAACTTCGAGCTGCCCAGCATCGCCCGCACCCTCGCCCACGCTGGCCTCGACCCCGCCCTGTTCGCGGTTACGCGCAGCAGCGCAGCTATCGGCTGGGCCAAGCCTCACCCACAGGCCTTCCTCGCCATCGCCGAGGCCCTTGCCCTGCCGCCTGCCGCCTGCTGCCTGATCGACGACTTGGCCGAAAATGTGGCGGGGGCGCGTTTAGTTGGGATGCGAGCCTATCGGATCGACCGCGCCCTGCCCCAGGGCGATCCCGCAAACGGGACGATTAGCTCGCTCCTTGACTTGATCGGGCTGCTCACGGCGGCCTGCGTACCTTTCCACGCCCTCGCAACCTACGATAGCCTGCCGTAAGCCGCTTTGTAATCGGCCCGTCATCCCTTGCCCTTCTCAGGATCAGGCCAACAATCTACAATCAGCCTGGTAGTGATGCGGGTGGTGTGCAGTCGCCTCACCCTACTTGTAAGAACCGCGCCGAAAAGGCTATCCAGCGCCGCCGATTGCACTGGCAGCGAGAGAGTTGAGAAGGCTATGATCACCCAGCCGATCGAGACACTCCCCCGCAACGCTCCGGGCTCGCCGCCCAGCGCCGTAGTCCGCTATCGCGCTAGTCGCGAGGTGGAACCCCAGCTTGAACCCGCCGCCCTCGTGCAGATGGATCTCGCAACCCTGGTGCGCCGCTGCGCCACCGAGAGCGAGCACTTCTATCGGGGCCTGCCGCACGACACCAGCTTTAGCTACGAGCTGTTTCGCCGCGCCCTCGTGGAGCGCGACGAGCTAGCCTGGGAGCAGCTGTATCGCCACTATAGCGGCCTGGTGGAGGGCTGGATCCGCCGCAGCGGCGCGTTTATCAGCAGCGGCGAGAGCAGCGAGTATTTTGTGGTCGGGGCGTTTACTAAGTTCTGGCGCGCTATCAGCGCCGAGCGCTTCGCCTCCTTCCCCACCCTGGCCTCGCTGCTTCAGTACCTCCAGCTCTGCGCCACCAGCGTGGTGATCGACAGCGTGCGCGCCCAGTCGTGGTCGGAGATGCTGCCCGAGGAGACGATCGCCCCGAACAACGGCCCCCAAACCTCGCCGGACGAGGAGGCCGTGAACCGGGTGGATCGCGAGGAGTTCTGGCAGTTCATCAACGAGCAACTGAATGGCGAGGTAGAGCGCGTGGTGGTCTACTGCTCGTTCGTGCTAGGGCTTACGCCGCGGGCCATCTATGCCAAGCGCAGCGCGCTCTTCGCCAGCGTGAACGATGTATATAACGTGAAGCGCAATGTGCTCGGCCGCCTGAGCCGCAACCAGCAGCTGCGCCAGATGGTCGCCCCGTAAGCCAGCGCGAAGCTCGCCGGTGATCAGAGACGCCCCCTTCTGGGGCGTCTTTCACGTCTTGGGCGATCAAAGGTTAGAAAAAGATTACTAGGCCGTGTAAAAGGTGTGTAAAAATTGGTTGAGCTTGCGTTTCATTCTATGCACGTCGGGCCGTGGGACCGACAGGAATGGCAGGAGCGCACGCATGAGCATCGACGAGAGCCGGGAGTATGGCTGCACCACGCCCCCGGCGATGAGCGGGTCCGCCCTGATCGCGGCAGCCGACGGTGAGGCCGACGAGGCGACCCTCGCGCATCTGCGGGAGTGCCCTCACTGCGCAGCGCGCGTGAGCCAGATACGCGCTTTTCAGGCCCGCCTTACCCGCCGACTCTACCGGCTGGAGTGCGCCAACTCGCAGACGCTCGTAGACTACTGCCAGGGTTTGCTCGACCCTTTTCAGCGCACGGCACTAACCCATCACCTGGCCGTGTGCCACCACTGCGCCGCTGAGGTGGATCTGCTGGAGCGCAACGCGCCAATGGTGGAGCGGACGGGCTACGGTTCCTTCGGACGGGCGAGCGTGTCGGTCTCGTAGGGAACAGGGGACAGGGGACAGGGGCCGGAAACGAAAGAGGCAGCGCGCCAATAATGGCGGCTGCCTCTCTTTTTTTGGAACCAGAACGTGGCGAAGCTGCCCTGCCCTGCCCTGCCCTGCCCTGCCCTGTTCCCTGTCCCCTGTTCCCTGTCCCCTTGCCCTGTTACTCGAAGTGGTCGGCGAGGTAGGCGGTGAGGTCGGAGACGCGCACCGAGTAGCCCCACTCGTTGTCGTACCAGGCCACGATCTTGAAGAAATCGTCGCCGACGTTCATGGTCAGGGGCAGATCCACCACCGCGCTGTAGGTGGTGCCGATGAAGTCGCTGCTCACGAGCTCGGCCTCGCTCACGCCGAGGATACCCTCGAGCTCCTCGCTCTCGCTGGCCTCGATGAAGGCGTTGTTGATCTCCTCCACGCTGGTGGCGCGGTTGAAGAGCACCGAGAAATCTACGAGCGAGACGGTGGGCGTGGGCACGCGCACTGCGTAGCCGTGGAACTTGCCCTTCAGCTCGGGGATGACGAGCGCCACCGCCTTGGCGGCGCCGGTGGTGGTGGGCACAAGGTTGATCGCGGCGGCGCGGGCGCGGCGCAGATCGCTATGTACGTTGTCCTGAAGGTTCTGATCCATCGTGTAGGAGTGGATCGTCGTCATCAGGCCGCGGGCGATCCCGAAGCGGTCGTTGAGCACCTTGGCCACGGGCGCGAGGCAGTTGGTGGTACACGAGGCGTTCGAGATGATGTGGTGCTTCTCGTGGTCGTACTTCGTCTCGTTCACGCCGAGGCAGATGGTGATATCCTCGCCCTTGGCGGGGGCGGAGATCAGCACCTTCTTAGCACCGGCTTGTAGGTGGGCACGGGCCTTGTCGGCATCCGTGAAGCGGCCCGTGGACTCGATCACGATGTCCACGCCCATGGCGGCCCATGGCAACTTGGTGGGGTCGCGCTCGGCGAGTGCGGCCAGCTCGTAGTGCGCGTCGTCGTAGTCGACAATGATCTTGTCGTCGGTGACGGTCACATCGCCGTCGAAGGGGCCATAGGTGGAGTCGTAGCGTAGCAGGTGGGCGAGGGTCTCGTTGTCGGTCAGGTCGTTGACGGCGACAATTTCGAACTCGCCGGGGTGGTATTCGAGCATCGCCTTGAAGCTCTGCCGACCGATGCGGCCGAAGCCGTTGATAGCGACACGAACCATTCTCGAGCCTCCTTCCCAATCTCGTTGTCGTGTACGAGCCACAGCACGCGAGCGCCCGGACAGATGCGCAGGGGCGAGGAAGACGCTAGCTAGAGTGCAGTGGAAGGTACGGGCGATATTATAGCACGCTTTGAAGCGGGCGCAGGGCAGCGGAGCGGGTATGCTACAATCCCTCCACGGGGAGCCTGGGCCGCGAAGGAGCGAACAATGGCGCTAACGATTATGCTTGCGGTGACGATGGCTGTGCTGGGCCTGGCGGGCCTGCTGCGCGGTGTGCGGCGCGGCGTGGTGGCGCTGGCGGGCACGCTGCTCGCGGCGGTGCTGGTAGATCTCTGGAGCGAGCGGCTCGCCACCTGGCTGCGCGAGACGATCGCCCCAGAGCGGCCGGCCTCGCTGACCTTCGCTCTGGTTGCTACGCTCTTCCTGCTCACGGCGCTGATCGTCGGCTATGGTGGTAGCGCGCTGCTGCCGCGCCTCGACCCGAAGGCGAAGCAGCCTGCGGCAATCATCAACGGGCTGCTCGGGGCACTACTTGGCGCGCTCAACGGCGCCCTGATCGTGAGCTACCTGCTGCGCTACGCCGAGGAGATCTGGCGCGACGATACCGTGTCAAATCTGGTGGCGGGCTCGCCCGTAGGCGCCGTGCTGGAGCTGTGGCTGCCCTGGTTCGTGATGGCGATGGTTGTCACCACCACGCTGTTTGTGCTCGTGCGCCTTGGCACAGCTATCCTGCGCAGCCGCGCAACCGCCCCCAAGCCCGCCCCCGCCGTGCAGCCCGCCCCTGCCGCGCCCGCAGGCCAGGCCCCGCCCAAATCGGTGCCCGAGCAAGACAAGCGCGTGCTTGAGCAGATCAAGCAGACCACGGGCGAGAAGAAGTAAGGCAAGGGGACAGCGGACAGGGAACGGGGGACAGTCCGAGCTCCGCCCTACAGGAAAGCGCCTCTGCTCCCTGCTCCCTGTTCCCTGTTCCCTCCTAGAACGAGATCGCCTTATCGCCGAGCTTGGTGTTCGGCCACAGGCGGATGCCGCGCTCCAGGCGGTTCTCGGCGCCCAGGCTGCAATCGTCGCCGATGATCGTGCCGTCGCTGATCTGCGTTCTAGCGCCAATATGGTTGTTGCGACCGAGCACGCTGTTGCGCAGCACCACGCCTTCCTCCAGGAAATTTCCCTCCCAGAGCACCGCGCCCTCCAGGCTGCACTCCGGCCCCACATGGCAGCCGGCGCCGATCACGGTTGGGCCGATCACTCTGGCGCCGCGCTCGATCACGGCGCCGGGGCCGATCACCACCGGGCCCACAACCTGGGCCGTGGGATGGATCACCGCCTCGCCGTCGACCCACACGCGGTCCGCGATCTGGTGCCCGCTGAAGTTGTAGCGCACCTTGCCGATCAGGATGTCGTGATGGACATCGATGTAGGTCTGCGGCTTGCCGATGTCGGTCCAGTAGGCCCGCGAAGGGAAGCCGTACATACCATCGCCGGTCTGCAAGATCACGGGGAAGAGGCCGCGCTCGAACATGTAAAACTGGTTCGGCGGCACGTAGCGAAACATGTCCGGCTCGATAATGTAGGTTCCGGCGTTCACCAGGTTGGTAGTAATATCCTCGGCGCGTGGCTTCTCCAGGAAGCGCTGCACCCGGTTGTCCTTGTCCATCTCCACAAGGCCAAACTGGGTGGGATCGTCTACCGGGGTGAGCGAGATCGTCACCTTGCTCTGCTTCTCGCGGTGGAAGGCGAGCATCGCCTGAAGATCCAGGTCGGTCATCACATCGCCATTAAACACAAAGGTGGGGCCATCCAGCAGATGCTCCACATTCTTCACGGCGCCGGCGGTGCCGCGCGGCTCGGGCTCCTCCACGATATGCAGCTTCAACTCGAAGCGTGAGCCATCACCTAGCGTATGGCGGAAGCTATTGGCGAGATACTGCACGGCGAGGATCACCTCGTCGATACCCTGGTCGCGCAGGCGCAGCAGCATCCACTCAATAAACGGCTGGTTGACGAGCGGGATCATCGGCTTGGGGGTGTTGCAGGTAAGTGGGCGGAGGCGAGTGCCCTGGCCGCCAACGAGGATAACAGCTTTCATGCACGCTCCGTTCAATACTTACGCGTCGGGGGTTATTTTAGCCAACGCGCACAGTGGCTGCCTGAATGTCCTGTGAGCAAAGCGTGACAGTTCGTTCAAAACAAGGGGGTGGCGGGCTCAGGCGGACATAAGCTCGCGGGCGACCTCGGCCCGCCAATAATCCAGAATATCGCCCAGGGTCTGGCGCAGCGGGATCTGTGGCGCCCAGCCCGTGCGCTCGCGCAGCTTGGCGGCATCGCAGACCACGAGGGGAACATCGATTGGGCGCATAAGCTCAG
>JAYUYB010000013.1:0-5796 GCA_043752655.1 Chloroflexota bacterium | reverse complement strand
GCAATACAAGCACGGGCAAGCGAGTCAGCGTGGCGGTGCGACGCATGATGTGCCTCTTTCGAATGCAAAATGCAAAATTACCGCTGCAACAGCGAGCGAACGCTAGGCCTGTGTGGAGTTGGGGTGCGGGGAGTGGGCTGGCGGCATAAGATTAACGCCCCTTGTGAGCATTTTGCAGCACCCGGCCGGGTGCGGCGTATGGTTGCGGGCTGCCCGATGGCCGGCAGCTGAACGCCGCGCCGGCCGGGCCTGCGGCCGCGCGTCCGCGTAGACGGACGCAGCCCGGCGTCGGCGCAGGCCGACGCGCGGCGCGCAGCGCCCCGGTGGCGCGACTTCAGTCGCCCGCTGCCCCGCCTGACCCGAAACGCTACGCCGCACCCCTGGACATCTGCGTCATCTGTGGATACCATACCCGGCACGCGGACCTGCATGTTGCAATCTGCAATCCCGCACTGGAGTTTACCATGCCCTGCCAGACCCGCCACGCCGTCATCCTCGCCGCCGGCGAGTCGAAGCGCACCCGGCCGCTCACGCTCCACCGCCCCAAGCCGCTCATCCCGCTGCTTGATCGCCCGCTCCTGGCCCACATTCTTGACGAGCTGCCAGCGGAAGTGGAGCGCGTGACGCTCGTGGTGGGCTACAAGGCCGACCAGATCGAGGCGGCCTTCGGCGCCAGCTACCGGGGCATGGCGCTGCGCTACGCCCGCCAGGCGCTGGTGAACGGCACGGCGGGCGCGCTGCTGGCCGCCGCCCCCATAAACGAGCCATTCTTCCTGCTCTACGGCGACAACCTGGTGGCCCGCGAGGATCTGCTCGGCGTCTGCACCGGGCGCTACGGCGTGGCCGGCCTGCACGTCGAGGACGCCCGCGCCTTCGGCATCCTACAGCTGGAGGGCGGCCAGGTGCGCGGGATCATCGAGAAGCCGTCCGATCCCCCGCCCGACGCCCTCGCCAACCCCGGCATCTACCAGTTCGACGGGGCAGTCTTCCCGCTGCTGGCGGCGATCGCGCCCTCGCCACGCGGCGAGCTGGAGCTCACCGATCTGATCGGCGCCCTCGCGCAGTCGCACGCCGTGCTGCCCCACAGCTGCACCGGATTCTGGGTGCCGGTGGGCACGCCCTGGGAGGCTCTTAACGCCGCGCAGTTTCTGCTGGCGCGGCGACCTGGCGGGGCTGTGCTGATTCACCCGCAGGCTCAGGTGCATGCTACCGCACGTATCCTCGGCCCCACCACGATCGGCGCAGGCTGCGTGGTGGGCGCGGGCGCCGTCGTAGAGGCATCAGTGCTTTGCGCAGGCGCAAGCGTCGGCGCGGGCGCCCACATCGCCGCCAGCTGGCTCGACGACGGCGCGAGCGTCGGCGCGGGCGTCGTGCTCGCCGCGCACGCCTTCGAGGAGCTGCGGCCCACCGCCGAGACGCGCGGCCAGCTCAGCCGCACGCAGCTCATCACCCGCGGTGCCGTTCTAGGGCAGGGTGCGTCGGTGACGCCGGGTGCGTCGGTGACGCCGGGTGCGTCGGTGGCGCCTGGGAGCGTGCTCTAGGGCACCGGAGACAGGGAGAATCGCTCGCTGCGCTCGCTCGGGAGACAGGGAGACAAGGAGACAAGGAGCGCCTATCGGCAGCGACGGGCTATCTCCCTGTCTCCCTGTCTCCCTGTCTCCCTGTCTCCCTGTCACCACATCGCCCGCAGCAGCTCCAGCAGCTCGCCCTCGGTGGCCACACGCGGGTTATTGAAGATCGCCGCCTCGACGATGGCGAGCGACGCGAGCTCGGGCAGCGCCTGCTCTGGCACCTCCACATCGCGCAGGCGCAGGGGGAGGGCGCAGTCGGCGGCCAGGCGGCGCACCGCGCTGATCCCGTCGGCGATCACCTCCTCGTCGCTGCGGCCGCCCGCGTTGACGCCCATGGCGCGCGCGATCCGCACGTATCGTTCGGGGGCGATCGGCGCGTTATACTCCATGCCAAAGGGCAAAATAATCGAGTTAAGGGTGCCGTGATGAACGGGGTATTTGCCGCCGATGGCGTGGGCGAGCGCGTGGACAACGCCGAGCAGGCTGTTGGAGAAGGCGATGCCGGCCATACAGGATGCGATCAGCATCTGGCTGCGCGGCTCCAGGTTGTTGCCCTCCTGCACGGCGTCGCGCAGATGGTTGGCAACGCTGTCGATCGCGGCAAGCGCCAGGCTATCGCTAAAAGGGTTATTCTCGGTGGAGACGTAGGTCTCCACAGCGTGCGAGAGCGCGTCCATGCCGGTGGCCGCCGTAAGCCGAGGCGGCAGCGTCAGCGTCAGTTCCGGGTCGAGCACCGCCAGGTCGGGCACAATGTAGCGGCTCACGATGCTGATCTTGCGGCCCTCGGCCTCGTCCTTGATCACGGCGATGGCTGTCACCTCGCTGCCGGTGCCGGCCGTGGTGGGCACCGCGATCATAGGCATAAGCGGCTGCCCGATCACGTTATATCCCTCGTAGTCGGGCACGCTGCCGCCGAGGGTGAGGATAATCCGCATGCCTTTGGCCGTATCGATCGGCGAGCCGCCGCCCACGGCGATCAGGATGTCGGCCTGCGCCTCACGCGCCGCCGCCGCCGCCTCATTTACGGTGTCCAGCGACGAGTTAGCCGGCACATTATCGTACACGCCCGCCACCACCACGTTGCGCTCCAGGCCGTTGAGCACTGGCGCAAGCAGCCCAGCGGCCACGACGCCCTTGTCGGCCACCACGAAGGCGCGCTGCGCACCGAGATCGGCGACCACCTGGCCGAGCTCGCGGGCGATGCCGCTTTTGTAGAGCACACGCGACCCGAGCGTGAACTCGAAATACTCCTGCATTGCAGTCCGTCCTTCTGACTCAGCGTGTTATGTTCTGATCGTATTATACGAGCGCTGTAAAGGGCAGGGCGCTATCCACATGGCGAGCCGTTGGCCCCGTGCTGCCGTAGCCGCGCCCTGATCTAACACAGCTCTAATTGCGCACTGGGGCGCGTTCGGGTACAATAGCTAGTAACAGTCGCAGCATCCGATGCAGGATGTCAGGGAGGGCGCCATCGCAGTAGCATGCGATCTGGCCCTCCCTGATGCGGTTCACCAGCATACAATGGCACGGAGGTCGCACAAGGCTATGCCTACTTACGTCTACGCCTGCGCAGCGTGCGGCAAGCAGTTTGAGCAGTTTCAGGGTTTCAAAGAAGATCCGCTCAGTGTCTGTCGCTGTGGCGTCGAGGGCAAGGTTCGCCGCGTGATCCAGCCAATTGGCGTGGTCTTCAAGGGCTCAGGCTGGTACATCAACGATAGCCGCAGCGCTAGCAGCTCCAAGGCCGCAAGCGAGAGTCCTAAGCTTGAGCAGGCCGAGGCCAGCGAGAAGCCCGAGCAGGTCGCCACATCCGAGAAGCCTGAGAAGGCCGAGAAGCCCGAGAAAGCCGAGAAGGCCACTGAAAAGCCCGCCACGAGCGAGAAGGCCCCGAAGGCCGCCACGAGCGAGAAGAGCACCAAGAGTGAGCCCTCGTCCGCCAGCTCCAACACCTGAGCCCTCCGCCCCGCTCCTGGGCTGGCCCGGCGCGCCCGCGCCCGCCCGCCCCTTCCGCCCTGGGTGTCTCTGTAGCTAGGGGCGTCGCCTGCCGCGACGCCCCTCTGCGCGTCTCCGCCGTCCACTGTCGTCGGAACAACCCCCGCGGAAGGTCACTCCAATGCTCAGCTCTGGCGCCCTGCGCATCCTTCGCGACGACGTGCGAGCCATCTTTCGTAACGATCCGGCCGCCCGCAGCCTGCCCGAGGTGCTGCTCTACCCTGGCCTGCACGCCATCCTGCTGCATCGCGTCGCCCACGCCCTCCAGCAGCGCGGCGTCGCCTTTTTACCCCGCCTGATCTCCCAGCTCGCCCGCTTCTTTACCGGCATCGAGATCCACCCCGGCGCCACCCTCGGCCGCGGTTTCTTCATCGACCACGGCATGGGCGTCGTGATCGGCGAGACCGCCGAGATCGGCGACTGGGTGATGATTTACCAGGGCGTCACCCTCGGCGGCACCGGCAAGCAGACGGGCAAGCGCCACCCTACCCTGGAAGATAATGTGGTGATCGGCGTGGGTGCCATTGTGCTCGGCGACATCACCATTGGCGCGGGCGCCCGCGTTGGCGGCGGCGCTGTGGTGGTGAAGGATGTGCCGCCCCACGCGACGGCTGTGGGCGTGCCCGCGCGCGTGGTTGCCACCCGCGACCCGCGCACCGGCGTGTCGCGCCGCGTCGAGGAGCTGCCCGACCCCGAGGGCGAGATGCTGCGCGGCCTGCGCGAGAAGGTGCTCGAAATGGAGGCGCGCCTCGCCGACCTCGAGGACACCACCGAGAACCACCACGTGGAGCACCACCTCAAGCACGATGCGCTGCCCCCAAGCCTCTGGCGCATCCTCGACCAGTACGACGACACTAATCGCAATGAGGAGTATAATCTCGGCGCCGGAATCTGATAATGCAAAATGCAAAAGTCAAAATGCCCCAGCCTTGGCTCGGTTTTGCATTTTGCATTTTGAATTGGCTATGATCCAGATTTATGACAGCCTCAGCCGCAAGACCGAGCCCTTCCAGACGCTTCAGCCTGGCCTTGTGCGTATGTACGTCTGCGGCGTTACGCCCTACGACGACGCCCACATCGGCCACGCCATGTCGGCGATTGTCTTCGATGTGATCCGCCGCTACCTGGAGCATCGCGGCTTCACCGTGCATCACGTCGTGAACTTCACCGATGTCGACGATAAGGTGATCGCCCGCGCCGAGCGGCTTGGCCGCGACGCGCTTCAGCTCTCCGCGCAGCTCGCCGACGAGTTCCTGGGCCAGCTCCAGGCGCTCAATGTGCAGCCCGCCACCGAGTACCCGCGCGTCACCCAGACGATCCCCGAGATCGTCGCCTTCATCCAGGGCCTGATCGCCAAAGGCCACGCCTACGCCGCCGATGGCGATGTCTACTTTCGCGTCGCCAGCGACCCCGACTACGGCAAGCTCTCCGGCCGCACCGTGGGCGAGATGCTGACGGGCACGCGCTTCGAGGTGGACCCGCGCAAGGAGGCGCCCGCCGACTTTGCGCTCTGGAAGGCCGCCAAGCCGGGCGAGCCCGCCTGGCCAAGCCCCTGGGGCGAGGGTCGCCCCGGCTGGCATATCGAGTGCTCCGCCATGAGCGTGAAGCATCTCGGCGCGCAGATCGACATCCACGGCGGTGGCAACGATCTGATCTTCCCGCACCACGAGAACGAGATCGCGCAGAGCGAGAGCCTCTCCGGCCTGCCGTTTGCCAGCTACTGGGTGCATAACGGCATGCTGCAGCTCGTCAACCCGCAGACGCGCGAGGTCGAGAAGATGTCGAAGTCGCTCGGCAATGTCGTGACGATCGCCAGCTTCCTGGAGCAGTACGACCCCGATGTGTTCCGCCTGATCGTGCTCGGCAGCTACTACCGCAGCCCGCTCACCTACAACGTCGAGATCGCCGCCGACAACGCCCGCAAGCTGGAGCGGCTGCTCACCGCCCTTCAGCCCGCCGTGGGCGCCGCCGACACAGGCACGTCGGCCGAGACCCTGGCCCGCGCCGCCGACGCCGCCCCCGCAGCGTTCGCCGCCGCGATGGACAACGACTTCAACACGGCTGGCGCCCTGGCCGCGCTCTTCGAGCTGGTGCGCGCCATCAACAGCGCCCGCGACGCCGGGGTGGGCGGCGAGCCCTTCGCCACGGCCCAGGCAACCCTGCGCGAGCTGGCCGGGGTGCTCGGGCTGCGGCTTGCCCCCCAGGCTAAAGCGCAGAGCCAGGATGTGGCGCCCTT
>JAYUYB010000012.1:0-2260 GCA_043752655.1 Chloroflexota bacterium | reverse complement strand
CCTTGGCCTGATCAGCGTCGTAGATCTGCTCGGCCTTCTCGATCAGCGAGAGCATGTCGCCCATGCCGAGGATGCGCGAGGCCAGCCGGTCGGGGTAGAACGGCTCCAGGGTATTGGTGTCGATCTTCTCGCCAGTGGACATGAACTTGATCGGCACGCCGGTGACGGCGCGCACCGAGAGCGCAGCGCCACCGCGCGAGTCGCCGTCCATCTTGGTCATCACCAGGCCGGTGATCTTCACACGTTGGTTGAAGCTCTCGGCGACGCGCACGGCCTCCTGGCCGGTCATCGCATCCACCACAAGCAGGCGCTCGATGGGCTGGACGCGCTCCTCGATCTGGGCGAGCTCCTGCATAAGCGGCTCGTCGATCTGAAGGCGGCCGGCGGTATCGACGATCAGGACATGCATCATGTCCTTTTTGGCCTGCTCCAGCGCATTGGCGGCGATGTCGGGCGGCAGGGCGCCGGTGCCCTCGCTGTAGACAGGGACATTCAGCTGTTTGCCGAGCGTCTGGAGCTGGGCGATGGCCGCGGGGCGATAGACATCGCAGGCGGCGAGCATAACGCGGCGGCCCTTTTTGCGCAGGTGGAGCGCCAGCTTGGCGGCGAGCGTAGTCTTACCGGTGCCTTGGAGACCAACCAGCATAATCACCGTGGGGCCGGGGCGGGACTCCTCAAGCGGCGCATTCTCGGTGCCAAGCAGGCTGATCAGCTCCTGGTGGACGATCTTGACCACCTGCTGATGCGGCGAAAGGCTTTTGGTAACCTGCTCGCCCACGGCCTGCTCGGTGACTTTGGCGACAAAATCCTTGACGACCTTGAAGTTCACATCGGCCTCGAGCAGCGCCAGGCGCACCTGCTTCATGGCCTCGCGGACGTCGCTCTCGTCGAGGCGACCTTTGCTGCCAAGTTTTTGAAAGACCGCCTGGAGGCGGTCGGAGAGACTCTCAAACATTGTTAGGCACTCGTTTCTGTACGATTCTGCCGCGTATCCCCGCTATTGTAGCACGTTACCTGGGCTTGGGGATCCCCTGGCCAAAGAGCTGGCGGCAGATCGGCTGAGCAGGGAGCGAGCTGGAGCAGAGCTGGTTAAAGGCGGCGACAGACTGCTGGAAGGCCCGATCATTGTCGGTGTAGGAGAGGGCGACGGAAAGGTTATAGAGGGCGATAGCTTGATCTCCGGAGCCCTGGGCCGCGCTATTAACTGCCTCGAAGTAATACTCGGCGGCCCGACCCCAGTTGGCAAGCTCGGAGGCGCAGTCGCCCTGGATCATATAAGTCTCGAAGCTATCGGCGCCGAGGTCGCGGGCCTGGCCAGCGGCAGAGCAGCTGCTGGCGGAGGCCATGGCGCCGGACTGCACCTGCTTGCGGGCCACATAGCCCTCTAGCCAGCGGTAGTTGGCGAGGGCGGGGCGGGCCACGAGGGCGAGCGCAAAGATCGTGGCGAGGGCCACGACTCCCACGCGGAGGGCGCGGCTGCGCGGCGCCACCATGGCGGTGAGCGCCTCGGCCAGCACGTATGCGCCCCAGACAAAGATGGCGTAGTTGAGGGCGTCGACGCGAATAATCTGGCCGCCGGTGAGCAGGTAGGCGAGCACGGGCAGCGCGCCGATTGCGGCCAGCACCAGGGGCCAGCGCTCGTTGAGCAGCAGGGTACGCTGCACCTGAAGCGGCCGCCCGGCGATCCAGTAGGCGAGCGGCACCAGCATAAGCGCGCCGCTGAGGGCCACAAACCAGATCACGGCCGCGATTGGCGGGGGCACGAGGCCGCCGAGGTTGAGCCAGCCGTTGTTCGAGGAGGTAACGATCACCAGGAGCACGAGGCCGAGGATGAAGGAGACGCCCGCCCAGCTACGCAGCAAGCTGTAGCCGAGGTTCGCACGCTGGAGGGACTGACCGGCGGCGGCGAGGCGCTGGGCGATGTCGTGCTGAAGCTCGCTATACCAGCCGATAATCCCATCGATCGGCAGATCGCGCCCGGCGCTATCCTCCAGGTAGGTACGCGAGTAGAGCGCGAGCGGCCGATCCCAGATGCAGCGGTCGAGGGCGATCCAGCGGCGGGCCTCGGGCCAGGGCATAGCAAGCTCCAGGCTGCCCTTGCTGTTGAAGCGAGCGATGCCCTGCGGGCTGGTGATGATCACATCGGGCTGCTCGCGCTCGATCCGGCTGATCGGCAGCCAGTAGATCACGGTGGTGGCGATGGCGGCGTAGACAGCCATGTAGATCGGCGTGATCGTGGCGGCCACGCCGAGCACGCGCA
>JAYUYB010000011.1:0-2264 GCA_043752655.1 Chloroflexota bacterium | reverse complement strand
GATATGCAACCCGCGTGCCAGCACGGCCTTAGCAGGAAACAGAGCGCGTATCCACAGATTTCTGGTCTATTTCCGGCCCATTGTCGCTCGCTGGGAGCAGCAATAGGCCGGAAATCGGTGTCATCTGTGGATAGACACACCCGGCCTAGCCGCGCCAGCCGCGCAGCAGCCCCGCTCCCGAGGCGAGCAGCGCCACGGCGGTGGCAACCCATGCGGTAGTCCCTACCAGCGGCACGTCTGCGTTCTTGGTGGCGAGGCCCGCGAAGGCCCAGGCGAGCACAAGGGGGTAGGCGGCATCGCCGCGCCCTGCACCCTGCGCAACGCCAAGCGCCGCGCCCACCCCGATCAGCCCCGCCGTCCAGAGCTCCGGGCTCACGCCCGCGCCGTCCCACCCCGCGCTGGAGAGGGCCACCGTGGCGTTCACAATGGTGGCAACGCTGATCCAGCCCAGGTAGAGGCTGAAGGGCAGGCGCACAAGTAGCCGCTCGGCCAGGGGGCCGCCGCGCACATGGCCCAGGCGCAGGTCGATCGTGATCAGCGCAAGCAATATGCCAACCATCGCGCCCAGGGTGAGCCCAAAATAGTTGTAGTGCCAGAGCAGCAGCCAGGTGACATTGGCCGCGCAGCTGATCACGAAGGGCCAGGCGACCCGGCGCAGCCGTGGGTTGCCGCGTTGGGCTGGCAACGCCTGATAGACCGCGTAGCCGATCAGGCCGGTGTAGATCACGCCCCAGATCCCGAAGACATAGCCGGGCGGGGTGATCAGCAGCGGAAAGCGGTTCGAGATCTCGCCGGTGGCCTGCCCGTTCAGTGGCAGTCTGTTGGCGAGCACGTTCATGCCGACCGTGACGGCGAGGGCCGCAAGCACCGCGCTCTGGCGGGCCGCGTCGGACGGGTTCACACGGGCAAGGCTACGCTCCATAGAGGAAACTCCTTGTATAATGTGGCAGCACCCACCTAAAGGCCCACCATTCAGTCCCGCTATTATCGCACGGCGCCGCGCCTGCGGCGTATCACCAGGAGCAGCATTATGCCAGGCTGGGAAGCCTACCTCGACGCGAACCAGGCCCGCTTCACCGACGAGTTGCTCGACCTGCTGCGCATCCCCAGCATCTCCGCCCTGCCCGCCCACGCCGCCGACGTGCAGCGCGCCGCCGAGTGGGTGGCCGCCCGTGTGGCCGCCGCCGGCCTGGAGCACGCTGAGATCCTGCCTACCGGCGGGCATCCTGTGGTCTACGCCGACTGGCTCCACGCCCCTGGCAAGCCCACGGTGCTGATCTATGGCCACTTCGATGTGCAGCCCGTGGACCCGGTGAGCCTCTGGAGCCACCCGCCCTTTGAGCCGCACATCGAGCATGGCAAGGTCTATGCCCGTGGGGCCAGCGACGACAAGGGCAACATGCTTGTGCCCATCCTCGCGATCGAGGCGATGCTCAAGTCCGACGGTGCGCTGCCGATCAATCTTAAGGTCTTCTTCGAGGGCCAGGAGGAGATCGGCAGCCCGCAGATCGGCGCGTTCCTGCCGCAGCAAAAAGAGCGCTTCGCCTGCGACATGGTGATCAGCGCCGACGGCGGCCAGTACAGCGAGAGCGAGCCCGAGATCCTGATTGCGCTGCGCGGCGGCTGCGGTGTGCAGATCGATGTGCGCGCCGCGAAGATGGATCTGCACAGCGGGCTCTATGGCGGCGTCGTGATGAATCCCATCCACGCCCTTGTGATGATCCTCAACTCCATGCGCGCCGAGGACGGCGTGATCACGGTCGAGGGCTTCTACGACGCCGTGCGCCCCCTCAGCGAGATAGACCGCGAGCGCATCGCCGCCGTGCCCTATGATGTCGAGGCCGTCAAGGCCGACCTGAGTGTCTCCGCCACGTTTAGCGAGGCCGGCTTCACCCCGCGTGAGGCGAACTGGGCCCGGCCCACGCTTGAGGTCAACGGGATCTGGGGCGGCTTCCAGGAGGAGGGCATCAAGACGGTGCTGCCCGCCGAGGCGCACGCCAAGATCACCTGCCGCTTGGTGGCGGACCAGGACCCCGAGCAGATTGTGCGGCTGCTCCAGGCCCACGTGGAGCGCGTGGCGCCGCCCAGCGTAAGCGTTTCCGTTACGCCGCTGGCCTTCCGCGCTTACCCATACCAGGTGCCCGGCGACGAGCCCGGCAACGCGATTGCGCGTGAGGTGCTGCTGGAGCTGTACGAGCGCGAGCCGTACTACGTGCGCAGCGGCGGCTCCATCCCCGTGTGCAGTCTCTTCCAGCGCGATCTCG
>JAYUYB010000010.1:0-2266 GCA_043752655.1 Chloroflexota bacterium | reverse complement strand
TGGCGATCATCGCCGCCCTGACAACTGCGGCAGCTCAGACGAGTGAGCCTTCACTGGAACAGGCCCTCGCCACCGAGCTGCGCGGCCTCGCGAGCCTTTCGACCGACCCGGCCGAGGCAGCAGCGCTGCTTGCCGATGCCCGCGCGCGCTACCACGCCCTTGGCTGCGTGCCCCACACCGTTCGCGCCCACCGCCGCCGCGCCCAGGCTCTGCTTCAGCTTGGCACACCAGCCGCCCGCGCCCAGGCCCAGGCCGAGCTACGTACCGCCCACGCCATCGCCGAGCCGCTGCGCTATAGCTATGAGCTAAGCCAGATCGCCGCCCTGGAGCAGCAGCTTGCACCGCCCCGGCCCGCCCGCAGCCTCGCCGCAGCGGGGAGCGGCGCAATCTCGGCTCGCTCACTAGACGCGCTCACCCCCCGTGAGCGAGAGGTGCTGGCGCTGGTTACACGCGGCCTCTCGAACCGGGCCATCGCCGCAGCCCTCGTGATCTCCGAGAAGACCGCCGAGGTGCATGTGCGCAACATCCTTGGCAAGCTCGGCTTTAGCTCGCGCACTCAGGCCGCCACCTTTGCCGTCGAGCACGGCCTTGTGGCTCACTCGGCCTAAGGCCCCTACCTAGTTCCCCCTACGCCCTGCGCCCTACCCCTCCGCCCATTCCCCGCTGCAAGATACCTGATCTCCAAGATGCCCTGCGGGCCGCGCTTTGCTATCATCAGCACAACGAACCAACGCACAGAGCGCAGAAAGCGAGCCCACCCATGATCCCCGAACGTGACTATGTGATAGCAAAAGCGGAGCTGCAGCGCCGCCGCGCAAGCGCCGCCGCCGACCGCCTCGTACGCGACGCCCGCCGCGAGGCCGCTGCCCAGAGCGCAGCCCTATGTGACCCCAACGCCCCCTGCGACGACCAGCCCCGTAACGCCCTCCGCTGGCTGCGACGCCTGGCAGGCGCACGCGGGTAAGCGCAGCGCGCCCATGCAGCGGCTCGCCACACCGAGCTAGCCCAGCGTTCATGTTCACCATTTATCTACATTATTATCCCTTTCCGGGCCGTTCTATAACTACCAATGGGCTACATGCCTTTACAGGCTTCGGGTAGCCCAGCGCCACAACCCCGGAAGGGAGCCCGCGATGAAGCTGGAGCTAACTGTCAACTTCGAGGAAAAGCCAGAGCAGCCCGTGGAGCTGAGTGCCTTCGTCTTCGACCGCCGCGGCAACCTGCTTATGCAGGCGCCTGTGAGCGATGGCCGCACCGTCATCGACACCGGCGACGCCAAGGGTGAGCAGCCGCGCCTGCTGATTGCCCCAACTCTGACCACGGAGAAGGCGCCGAGCCTGGCCGCCCTGCTCAAGCGTGATGCCTACGAGCCGGTCTGGAAGCTCGACCCACAGCAGCGGGTGCAGGAGCTGCTGCCGATCCCGGCGGAGCTCTCACGGCGCTGGATCATCTGCTTCTGCCGCGTGCGCGGTCGGGTCGTGCGCCCGATCACGCTGCTCGGCATCTCGCTCGAGATCCCGGTCTGCCACGCCAGGGTGCATATCTGCGAAGTCGACCACCTGCCCATCCTGATCCAGCGCCTCCCCGCTCACCTGATCTACAGGCTGCGCGACGAGCTGCTGCCGCTGCTCGAGCGCCCCTTTGTGCCGCCGATCCCCCGGCCCGACCCGCCGCCTGAGCGAGTGCAGCTCTCGTCGCTCGTCTCAACGCCCGGCGCCGAGCTGATGTTCGACCCGCAGCCCGAACCGCCACGGCTCCACGCACACCACGACGACGTGCAGCTCAACCTACGCGGCCGCGCCGGCGACGAAGTGCAGCTCAACCCCCAGCCCTTGCCACCACACGAGCTTGCCGCCATCCAACTGCCCCTGGAGCTGCGTGTGGGGTTGCGCTCGCAGGCCACCGAACTGCTGCGCGCCACCCTAATCAACCATGTGCAGATCCTCTGGCCGCTGATCTGCGCCTGGCCCTGGTTCTGGCCCTGGCTCACCTGCGACGAGATCGCCGTCGTTGAGACCGACGATCAGGGCCGCTTCGACCGCTTCATCGCCTACCCGTGCGGCGGCGACAAGCCCGACCTCTACTTCTGGGTCGAGTACTACATCAACGGCAGCTGGGTTACCGTCTACCACCCGCCACTCCAGTGCAACACCTACTGGAACTACGTCTGTGGCAGCGAGGTCAAGATCCGCGTCTACGACCGGCGCGTCGGCTGCCGGCCGCGCCCGCTCGGCCCGCTGGTCTCGGTCTACGGCGTCGGCACCCA
>JAYUYB010000009.1:0-5843 GCA_043752655.1 Chloroflexota bacterium | reverse complement strand
TACGGATACGGTGTTACCCACATCTGCCTGGACGCCCGAGCCCTTTGGAGCACGAAACCGCGAACGGGTGCGAACCACCGCGAATCCGCCACGCCCGTGCGGTTTCGCGTTCGCGCCGTTCGTGGTCCAGACGTTCGCGCCGTTCGCGGACCGTCACGCCTCGTCGAGGGTGGAGAGCACGCGATGGGCGCGCAGCGCCAGCCAGAGCGCGAAGTGCTCCTCGGCGTTATCCAGGTCCATGCTGCTGATATCTTTGATCCGCTCTAGCCGGTAGAGCAGGGTGTTACGATGGACGTGGAGCGCCTCGGAGGTGGCGCGCAGATTACCAAGGTGGTTGAAGTAGGCATCGAGCGTCTTGATAAGGTCGCTGCCCTGGCGCTGATCATACTCGGCGAGCTTCGAGAGCGTCTCGCGGTAGAACGTCCAGAGCTCGGGCGCCTCACGCAGGCGCACCAGCAGCCGGTAGACGCCGAGGTCGGAGAAGGCGAGCACGCGGCCAGGGCCGAAGAGCTGGCGACCGAGCAGCAGCGCCTGCTCGGCCTCCTCGACGGTGCGGCGCCACTCGCCCAGGGTTGCGGCTGGGGTGCCAAGGGCCAGCACGAGCTTGGGCGAGTCGGCCACCAGGCGCTCGCGCAGCTGCTCTGCCAGGTCGCGGGCGCGGGCGGCGCCGACCATAGGCACCATACAGAGCACACTGCTCTCGCGGCGCGAGATCGGGGCGGCCAGGTTGCGTCGGGTAAGCTCGCTCTGCACGGCGGCGCTCACGCGGGCGAGGGCGGCGGGGGTGGCGTCCTCCAGGTGGATGAGCACGGCGGCGTGCGGCTGGGTAAGGGTATAGCCAAGCTCCTGGCCGCGCAGCATGGCGGCGGGCAGGTCGCCGGGCGGCCCGGCGAGAATATTGGAGACAAAGTCGCCGCGCAGGCGATCCTCGGCCGCCTGCACCGCCTGCTCTTTTGCGAGCTCCAGGGACAAGGCTGCGGCACCGCGCTGGGCCGCCTCGTGGTCCCAGGCGTCGAGGGCGCTGCTGGCCACAGCCAGGTAGCCCGTGGGGTGTGCCAATGGGCCGATTGGCTCCACAAAGATCTGCTGGTTGAGCAGCGAGGTGGCGCCGCGCGCAGAGGGGCGCAGCGCCTGGAGCGCGATGCGGGCGGAGCCCTTGCCGCGCTGGGCGCGCAGCTCGCCGTTGGCGGCGTAGCAGGCCACGCTCTGGCCGGTGCGCTCAGCGAGCACCTCCAAGAGGCCGGGGATACCCTGGCCGGCCACGGAGCGCTGGGTGAGCAGATCGTAGAGCTGGGCGCCGCGCCGCTCGAACTGCGCCTCGTAGTCCGTGATCAGGCGCGTGATCTCGCGCTCCACCTCGCGCAGGTCGGCCTGCGCGGGCAGCTGCAGCAGCGGCAGGCGCGCCTCCTCGGCGGCAGCTATCGCCTCGGCCCCAACGTCGCCAAGCACCACCACGCCCGCCACCGGCACTGGGGCCTGGGCCAGACGGCGCACCAGCGTCGCCAGGGTAAGGCGTGGGTCCAGGGCGAGCGCGGCGTCGAGCGCGAGCAAAGCCAGCTCGCCGCCGCGCAGCTCGGCGAAGGCGGGGAGCGTGGCGCGCAGCGTAGCGACCCAGTTCACCTGTCGGCCCAGGCCGCCCCCTCCAGCGGCTACAATGGTGCCCGGCGGCAATGCCAGCCGGAAAACGTCGCGGATAGTGACGGAGGGCATTGGGTGCTGCTCTAAATGCGAGTGAAGAACCTTAGTATACCACGGCGCGTCATGGACACGCCTTGCACAGGTTCTGTGCGTCGCTCGCATATAAAGGAGTAAACGCGGTATAATTCGAGTACATCCCCGCTCCAGCCGCGCCTGCTGCGCTTGACAGAACAACAAACGTCGTAGTATACTCTCAGGCACAACAGTTGCGCTCCCAACAGTTTCTTAATCAACAATGTAGTTGACCCAGCCTATGCGCTCGCTGGCCACACAGCAGTACCGAATGCTCCACGCGATCTATGTGCTCATCGACGACGGTGATCGGCGTGTGCTGCGTCGCTTCAGCCTCAGCACCTCCCAGTACGCGGTGCTCATGCTGCTCGACTCCGACGCGGGCTGGCGGCTCACTGATCTGAGTGAGCGGCTGCTCTTCGATAAAAGCACGATCACGCGCCTGATTGATCGGCTGGAGCAGGCCGAGCTGGTGCAGCGCATCGCCGACCCAGCCGACCGCCGCGCGCAGCGCGTGGTGCTCACCGCACAAGGCCTTGCGCAGCGCAATCTGGCAAGCAGCGCCCACAAGCACTCGCTGGAGCGTCGCCTTGCCGTGCTCGACGCCGACGAGCAGCGCCATCTCTACACACTCCTCGACAAACTGCGCGGTGGGCTGCAGGCCGATCTCGCTGTGGCAGAGGGGCAGGCAGCATAGAAAGGGGGTGGTTGCGGCAAGAAGCTCTCGCGGCCCCGCTCGTGTCGGACTACAGGTACTCAGGGATCAGTCTGTTCCCAACCCGGCCAATGTTGGCCATCGTTACGCTAAGGAGCATAGTCGTTATGAAGCGCTCGCTTTCGCTGTTCACGCTCATCGCCCTCTTCGCGATGATCCTCGCGGCCTGTGGCGGCCAGCAGGCTGCCCAGCCCACCGCCCCGGCTGCCCCGGCCGCCACCACCGCCCCGGCTGCCCCGGCCGCCACCACCGCCCCGGCTGCCCCGGCCGCCACCACCGCCCCCGCCGCCGGCGGCGAGAACATGATGCCCGTGACCGGCACCGTTACGCTGTGGCACGCCTACGGCACCGGTAGCTCGGAAGAGGCCGCGATCAACGAGCTGGTTGAGGCCGCCAAGGCCGCCAACCCCGAGGCCGAGATCAACGTCCTCCAGATCCCCTTCGACCAGATTTTTAACAAGTTCCAGACCGAGGTCACCTCGGGCGGCGGCCCCGACATGTTCATCGCCCCGAACGACAGCCTCGGCAGCCAGATCCGCGCCGGCCTGCTGGCCGACCTCAGCGAGTACGTGCCCGCCCTTGAGGCCGAGAACGTCTCGCCCACCGCCATCGAGGGCATGAGCCTCGACGGCACGCTCTACGCCATCCCCGAGTCGTTCAAGGCGGTCGCCCTGTACTACAACAAGTCCAAGGTTGCCACCCCGCCCACCACCACCGACGAGCTGCTGGCCGCCGTGCAGGGCAGCAACACGCTGGTGCTGAACCAGAACGCCTACCACAACTTCGGCTTCCTCCAGGGCTTTGGCGGTGCGCTGCTGGACGACAGCGGTAAGTGTGTGGCCGATCAGGCCGGCGGCTCGGAGTGGCTCACCTACCTGAGCACCCTGAAGGGTGAGGGCAACGTTACCTTCTCCACGGATGGCGGCCAGGCCGACTCGCTCTTCAAGGAGGCCAAGGCCGACATGATCATCAACGGCCCATGGGCCCTTGGTGACTACCGCACCGCCCTCGGCGACGACCTGGGCGTGGCCCCGATGCCCGGCGCCACCAACCCCGCTGGCCCCCTGACCGGCGTGGACGGCTTCTACGTGAGCGTGAACAGCCCCAACATCCCCGGCGCTGTCGCCCTCGCCATGTTCCTCACCAGCAAGGAGTCGATGCAGATCTACGTCGATAAGGCCGGCCACGTGCCCGCCCGCACCGACATCGAGATCGCCGACGAGGCCGTCGCCGGCTTCGCCGAGGCCTCGTCCACCGGCTTCCCCCGCCCCCAGGTGCCCGAGCTCGATAACTTCTGGGGCCCCTTCGGCGACCAGATCAACCTCGTGCTGGACGGCGGCGCCGACCCGGTCGCCGCGATCGGCGAGGCCTGCACGCTGATGAACACCGCCAACGGCAAGTAGTGATTTCGGCCCTCACCCCACGGGGGTGAGGGCCACTTTTCTGCTATACTTTCTCCACCGCCCTTTGCGTCAACGTTGCGCGACTCGTCAACCCCAATGGAGGAGGCCTTATGGCTGCGACGAACCCAGGCATGGCTGTGATAAGCACCAAGCCGGCTCGCTCGTCGTTCGGTGACGGCTGGCGACAGCTGCGCACGCCGCTTGTCTATCTGCTGCCTGCTGTGCTGCTCATGCTCGTGGTCACGTTTTACCCGATCGCCTTCCAGATGTGGATGTCGTTCACCGACTATGGCGTGATCAAGGCTGAGGGCAAGCAGACGCTGAACCGCTTTGGGCCGAATGGCACGGTCCCGCCCAACTACCGGCCTGCCCAGGGCGTTGGCCTCAAGAACTACAGCGACATCCTCACCAACAACCCGCAGTTCGTCGCGCAGCTCGGCGGCAATTTCAACTTCTGGCGCCAGCTTACCTTTAACCTCTGGTGGACCTTCTCTAACGTCGGCTTTCATCTGGTGCTCGGCGTAGTGATCGCGGTGCTGCTTAATATCGAGGGGCTATGGGGCCGCAAGATCTATCGCGCGATCTATATTCTTCCGATGGTGCTGCCCGGCATCGTGATCGCCACCGTCTGGAAGAATATGTTCGACGACAAGTACGGCGCAGTCAATCAGCTGCTCTCGCTGATCAGCGGCCAGGCGGTCGGTATCCGCTGGTTCAACCAGATTGATCCGCCGATCCCCGGCATTCCGCTCCCCCTGAGCTACTACGCCATGCTGATCACGAACATCTGGCTCGGCTGGCCGTTTATGACCATCGTCGCCACAGGGGCCTTGCAGTCTATCCCCAAGGATATGTACGAGGCCGCCTCAATCGACGGCGCCACCGGCTCGCAGTCGTTCTGGAGCATCACGCTCCCAATGCTGCGCCCGGCCATGGTGCCCGCCGTTATGGTCGGCATCGTCACAACCTTTAACCTCTTCCATGTGATCTACTTTATGAGCGCCGGCGCCCCGCTCGGGCAGACAGAGATTCTGGTGACGCAGGCCTACAAGCTTGTGAGCGTCCAGCAGCTCTACGGCGTAGCGGCGGCCTTCTCGGTACTTATCGCCCTGGTGCTGATCCCGATCTTCCTGATCACGAACCGCATCTCGCGCGCCACGGAGAGCTACGATGTCTAGCACAGCCCCAACTATGTCCAAGCGCGCCCGTGGGACCGGGAGCAGTGCGGCCGGTCGTAGCCTGAAGTGGTGGCAGCAGCTGCTCTGCCAGCTGCTCTGCGCCTTTGTCGCCGCTACCGTGCTCTTCCCGATCGTCTGGATCGTGAGCATGTCGCTGGATCCGCGCAACCTCGCGCGGCCTACCGAGCTGAACCTGATCCCGCCCGGCGCCTCGTTCGAGGCCTACCGGGCGGTGCTGAACCAGCCCACGGCCAACCCCGTCACCTTCACCCAGCTGGCGATCAACAGCCTGAAGCTGGCCGGCGGCGTGGCGCTTTTTGCGCTGCTGATCGGCGTGAGCGCCGCCTACGCCTTCTCGCGCTTTCAGTTCCCCGGCCGCCAGTGGATGATGATCGGCGTGCTCGCGATCACGGTGCTACCCGCCGTCGCCACGATCGCGCCGCTCTTCGCGCTGCTGAACGGCGTGCGGATCAGTATCGGCCTGCTCCAGATCAGTCTGATCATCGCCGCAGCACTCGCCGTGGCTTTCGGCCTAATGATCATCATCCCTGCTGTGCGCGCCGGTGCCGCCGGCGTCAGCACCTGGGCCCTTGGCGGCGTCTCGATCATGTTCGGCGTCTTTCTGCTGCTGGCCGGCATCAACCCGCCCGAGGGCAACATCTTCATCCTGCGCAACTCGCTGCTCGGCGTGGGCATCGCCATGATCTCTGGCGCGCTGCCGTTTGCGATCTGGAACCTCAAGGGCTACCTCGACACCATCCCCAAGGAGCTGGAGGAGGCCGCGATCATCGACGGCGCCAGCGCCAACCAGATCTTCTTCCAGATCGTGCTGCCGCT
>JAYUYB010000008.1:0-5849 GCA_043752655.1 Chloroflexota bacterium | reverse complement strand
TCTCGTTGGGGTTCATGCCGGCCGTGGGCTCGTCGAGCAGGAGCAGCTTCGGCTCGCCAGCCAGGGCGCGGGCGATCTCCAGGCGACGCTGGTCGCCGTAGGGCAGATTCTTCGCCAGGGCCTCGCGCTTATCGTCGAGGCCAACGTAGCGCAGCCGCTCGCGGGCCTGCGCGCGGGCCTTTGCCTCCTCGCGGCGCACCCCGCCAGTGCGGGCGATGATCTGCCAGAACGGCGCGTGGAGGTGAGTGTGCATGCCGATCAGCACATTCTCCAGCACCGTCATGTTGCCGAACAGCCTGATATTCTGAAAGGTGCGGCGCATGCCGAGGGCGGCGATCTCGTCGGGCCGCTTGCCCGCGATCAATTTGCCGTCGAACAGCACCGTGCCCTGGTCGGGCTTGTAGATGCCGGTGAGAATATTGAAGAAGGTGGTCTTGCCGGCGCCGTTCGGCCCGATCACACTCACGATGCGGCCCGGCTCGATCGTCAGCGTCACATCGTTCACCGCCGTGAGGCCGCCGAAGCTCTTGGTAATATTTCTTGCGTCGAGGAGGGTCATGGGGGGATCGCTCCTACGTGGTAACGGGCTCGGCGGCGGCGGGCGCCGGGGCCTCCGGGGGCGCGTCGTCGTGCAGCTCCTCGCTGTGGCGCTGGTCGGGGAGAATGCCCTCGGGGCGGAAGATCATCATCAGGATCAGCAGCAGGCCAAAGAGCAGGCGCTGGTACTGGGTGGGGTCGAAGGTCTCGGGGATGGGGAAGCCCGCGTCCTGGGCCTCACGCAGCACGGTGGAGATGCGCGGCAGGATCTGGAGGTCGAGCAGCGTCACCAGCACGGCGCCGAGCACCACGCCGGGGATCGAGCCCATACCGCCGAGGATCACCATCGACAGGATGTTGATCGAGCGCAGCAGGTCGAAGGTGGGCGGGTTGATGAACAGCTGCTTCGAGGCGAAGACCACGCCCATCGCTCCGGCGAACGAGGCGCCCACGGCGAAGGCCAGCAGCTTCATGCGCACCAGCGGGATGCCCTGGGCGATGGCGGCCGTCTCGTCCTCGCGGATGGCCTCCCAGGCCCGCCCGATGCGCGAGCTCTTCAGGCGGCTCACGACCACCACCACCACGAGCACGATCAGCAGCACGAGGAAGTAGAAGAACTGCTGGTAGAGCTGGTTGTCGTTCAGATTCAGGCCCAGCGTGTCACGCGCAAAGCTGGCAAAGAAGAGCGGCGGGCGCTCGATGTCGCGGATGCCCTGCGAGCCATTGGTGATATTCACCGGCTTATCGAGGTTGTTGGCCAGCACGCGGATCACCTCGCCGAAGCCAAGCGTCACGATCGCCAGGTAGTCGCCGCGCAGGCGCAGCACCGGCAGGCCAAGCAGCACGCCAAACAGGCAGCCCACCAGCAGGCCGAGCGGAATAAAGAGATAGAACAGCAGCGGCGACACAGGCATGGCGGCCGGGTTGATCAGCGTTATCTGCGGGGTGCTGAAGATGCCCCAGAGATACGCGCCCACGGCAAAGAAGGCCACGTAGCCAAGGTCAAGCAGGCCGGCGAAGCCCACCACAACATTCAGGCCGAGGGCCAACGTGACAAAGATACCCGCCTGGGTTGCCACATCGATGTAGTACGGGTTGAGCGTGCCGAAGAGCGGCAACACAATCAGGAGCAGCGCCACGGCTAGGGCGATCTTAAAGGCCCTGGCGACCCGCGCGCGGAACACGAAGAGCATGAGCAGCAGGAAGAACACAAACACAATGTCGGTGCGCAGGCCGGTGCGCGGGTTCGACAGCAGCAGCCAAGTGCAGACAGCGGCGTAGAGCCCAAGAAAGCCGTAGGCCGTGGGGCCGCTGCGCAGGGGCGCCGTGATCCGCTCCCAGGCGCTGGTGGGGGGGGGCGTCGCCATCGGCTACACCTTTGTGGTGGTCGCCTCGCCGAGCAGGCCGGCGGGGCGGAAGATCAGGATCAGGATCAGGATGCTGAAGGCTACAATGTCGGAGTAGGCCGCGCCCGAGATCGCGCCGCCGGTGAAGAGCCCAAGGTACGAGGAGACGAACGCCTCCAGGAAGCCAAGCACCACGCCGCCCACCATTGCGCCGGTGATGTTGCCGATCCCGCCGAGCACAGCCGCCGTGAACGCTTTGAGGCCGGGGATCAGGCCCATGTACGGGTTCACCGCGCCCACATTCATGCCGAACAGCGCGCCCGCCGCGCCGCCGAGCGCCCCGCCGATCAGGAAGGTCAGCGAGATAATCTGGTTGACGTTGATGCCCATCAGGCTGGCGGTGGGCATATCCTGGGCCGTGGCGCGGATGGCCTTGCCAAGCCGGGTGGCGTTCACCAGATAGTTCAGGCCAATCAGCATGATGACAGCCACAGTGATGAAGATCAGCGCCTTGGGGCTCAGGATGATCGGCACCGGCCGCTCGCCGAGCGTCATCTCGAACAGCTTGATCGGCTTACCGAAGTCGGGCGTCTGGTAGCGCGCGTTGAAGCCGAGCGGGTCGCTGCCGGGGAAGTTGGTCATAAACAGGCGCGCAACATCTTGCAGCACCAGCGACACGCCGATGGCCGAGATCAGCGGCACCAGCTTGGGCGCGTTGCGCAGCGGGCGGTACGCGATCCGCTCCACCGTCACGGCCAGCAGGCCGCTCACCGTCATGCCGGCGAGCACAACAAGCAGCACAAAGAGGAAGGGGTTGATCCCATCGATCAGACCGGCATTACTGAGGAAGAAGCCGACATAGGCGCCCACCACACCGCCCACCATAAAAAGCTCGCCGTGGGCAAAGTTAATAAACTCTAGCACGCCGTAGACCATGGTGTAGCCGAGGGCGATGGTGGCGAACAGGAAGCCGCGCACCAGGCCGTCGATGATCACCTGGGGGAGAATCGTCAGAACCTGGGTGATCAGCTCGGGGCGCGAGCGGATCTGAACCAGCGCGAGCAGCACGACGATCAGGCCGAGGATGGTGGCCGCCCCGACGATAAACATGAGCAGCTGCGCCACCGGCCAGAGCACGGTGCGAACAGTCTCCCAAAACGAGCGCTGGCCAGACGAGGGCGACGCTGGTGCCTTTGCTTCGGCAGCCATACTTCTTCACCATGTACAGCGTAGGGACGCGGTATACCGCGTCCCTACGCCGCGTGATTCGACGGAATGCTGCCTACTCTACTGGGGCGGCGCGATCTCCAGGCGGTCTACCAGCTCGTTCTCGCCCCACTTCGCGGGGTCGCTGTTCGCCTTCAGCACGAAGTAGGTGGCGAGCTCCACGTCGCCCTTCGCGTTGAACTTGATGTTGCTGGTGATGCCGGCGAGCACCGGCAGCGCCTTGATCGCCTCGGTCACCTGCGCACGGGTGGGCTTGCCGCCCGCGTCCACGGCGGCCTTAATGATGCCGGCCGCACAGATCTGGGCCGCATCGTAGGCCTGGGCCGCGAAGGGCTGCGGGCCCTCGTTGAACTCAGCCTCGAAGTCGGTGGCAAACTTAGCGGCCAGGGGGAACTGGCTGATCGGCGCGGCCACCGAGGTGTAGTGCATGCCCTCGATCGCATCGCCGGCCAGCTCGGCCAGCTCGGAGCTATCCAGCCCGTCTGGGCCAAGGAACTCCGCCGTGATGCCACGGTCGCGGGCCTGAGCGAAGAAGGGGCCAGCCTGGTCGTAGATCCCGCCGAAGTAAACCAGGTCGGGGTTGGCGGCCTGGATCGGCGTGAGCAGGCCCGAGAAGTCGCTCTTCTCTTCGGTGCCCTCGAAGCCCAGCACCTCAAGGCCGTTCTTCTCCGCGTTCTGGCGGAAGAACTCGGCCACGCCCTGCCCGTAGGCCGTGGTGTCGTGGATGATGTAGACGCTCTTGACGCCCAGGCCCTCGCGGGCGAACTGCTCGCCCACGGCGCCCTGCACGTCGTCGCGGCCCACCACGCGGAAAGCTACGTCGTAGCCGCCCTCGGTGATGTTCGGGTTGGTGTTGGCCGGGCTCACCATCGCCAGGCCGGCGCTCTTGTAATCGGGCAGCGAGGCCAGGGCCACGCCCGAGTTCAGGTGGCCGACCACGCAGAGCACGTCGGCGTCGGAGACGATATTCTTGGCGTTGGCCGAGCCGACCTCAGGCTTGGCCTGATCGTCGAACGGGGCGGCCTCGAACGCCACATTCGCGCTGCTCAGCTCGGTGTTCAGCTGCGAGATCGTCAGCTCCACGGCGCGCTGGATGCTGACCCCGAGCACCGACTGAGGGCCGGAGAGCGGGCTCTGGCTGGCGATCTTCACCGTGCCGAGGGCGGTGGCAATCGCAGGCGTGAGGCTCGCCGCCGTCTCGGTGATGAAGTCGAGCGTCGTGCCGGAGGCAGACTCCACGCCACCAGGCGCGGCGGCCTCTGCGCCGGGAGGCGCGATGTCGAGGCGAGTCACGAGCTCGTTGGTGTTCCAATCGGCGACATTGGCCTTGAGCACAAAGTAGGTGGCCGGGTTGGGGTCGCCCTTGGCGTCGAAGTCGTAGGTGCCGGTGATGCCCTTGTAGGGCTCCAGCTCCTTCAGCGCGGCCAGCACCTGCTCGCGGGTGGGCAGGCCGCCGGCGGCCTCGGCAGCCGTGGCGATGGCCGTGATGCACACGCCGCTGGCGTCGAAGGCCTGGGCCGAGAAGGGCGGGGCGGCCTCGTTGTAGCCGGCCTCATAGTCGGTGGCGAACTTAGCGGCATCGGGGAACTGGCTCACCGGCGCGGCCACCGAGGTATAGTGCATGCCCTCGACCGCATCGCCGGCCAGCTCGGCTAGCACCGGGCTGTCGAGGCCGTCGGGGCCAAGGAACTCCGCCGTGATCCCACGGTCGCGGGCCTGGCTGAAGAAGGGGCCAGCCTGGTCGTAGATCCCGCCGAAGTAGATCAGGTCGGGGTTGGCGGCCTGGATCGGCGTGAGCAGGCCCGAGAAGTCGCTCTTCTCCTCGCTGCCCTCAAAGCCCAGCACCTCGATGCCGTTCTTCTCCGCGTTCTGGCGGAAGAACTCGGCCACACCCTGGCCGTAGGCCGTGGTGTCGTGGATGATGTAGACGCTCTTGACGCCCAGCTCCTCGCGGGCGAACTGCTCGCCCACGGCACCCTGCACATCGTCGCGGCCCACCACGCGGAAGGCCACGTCGTAGCCGCCCTCGGTGATGTTCGGGTTGGTGTTGGCCGGGCTCACCATGGGCAGGCTGGCGCTCTTGTAGTCGGGCAGCGAGGCCAGGGCGACGCCCGAGTTCAGGTGGCCGACCACGCAGAGCACCTCGGCGTCGGAGACGATATTCTTAGCGTTGGCCGAGCCGACCTCAGGCTTGGCCTGATCGTCGAACGGCAACAGCTCCACAGTAAAGCCAAGCTCCGTCAGGGGGCCGGCGAGCTGCTCAACACCCAGCTCGGCGCCGTTGCGGATGCCGGTGCCCAGGGCGGCCTGGGGGCCAGAGAGCGGGCTCTGACTGGCAATCTTGATCACGCCGCCGCTGGCGGCGGGAGCCGTGGTGGCAGCAGCGGGAGCCGTGGTGGCAGCGACGGGGGCCGTGGTGGCAGCGGGGGCCGTGGTGGCGGCGGCTGCCGGAGCATCGGTGGCGGCGGCGGGCGGGGTGGCGGGTGCGCCGCCACAGGCGGCGAGCATGGTGCTGATGAGGGCTACGAGCACCAGAAGACTTAACGGACGCTTCATGCCGTGTCTACTCCTTAAGTAGAGAAGGGAATCTGTGCCAAGGGGGAGGCTGCGCAAGAGCAAATGGGCAGGGTTGCTAGCCCAGCACGCCTGCGCGACGTGCGGACAAACGGTAGCGTCAAACACCCCCTCTCGGAGCGCTGGCCCCCAAACGGGGAGGTATACAGCGACACTGGGCGTGAG
>JAYUYB010000007.1:0-2275 GCA_043752655.1 Chloroflexota bacterium | reverse complement strand
ACGCGGGTCGGATCAGCGCGTCTGAGTATTCCCTTTGGAACGTATGAGCCTTCAAGATGCTTTGCCCAGTTGGAATCGAGCTTGTAGAGCCTGGCATGTAGCGCTTGCAATGCTGCCAGAGCCGTCTCAGACACCTCGTGATCGATAGCGATCAGAAAATCAACGTCGCTGTGCGTGTCCCAATCGCCAACAGCAAAAGAGCCCTGGAGATACGCCGCAAGGAAGTTATCGCACAAAATGGCCTGCACGCTGGTTACAAGCTCGTGTAACACAGCGTTTAGCTCAAGATCAGATGTTGGATACACTCTGCTCATAGCTGCTGACGGGCAAGCAATTGTTCAAGATGCTCGTGATGATGGTCATACGAGGCCAGAAGGGTGCAGGCGAGCGGATATCCACTCTGCCACGGGTATCGCCCCGAGTCCAGCAGGTCTTTTTCCGAAATCCCCTTCGCTACTTCCAGGAAGCGTAGGAAGCCTGCCCGCCAATGCTGATAGACCGTTGACCAGGGCTGTTCACGAGCGGCTTCGTAGATCCAGGCATTCAGGGGATCTGTATTGTCTTCCGCATCCGGGTCGAGCGCTGCGGGCCATATTGGATACTCGGGCTCCCGATCAAGCAGCGCGGCCTCTACGCGTGCGATGGAACGCTGCTGCCAGGCGCTCAGGTGGGCCATCTCAGCTTTGATCGACCAGTCGGAAGGCTGCTGCGGAGCCGTGATCTGCGCCTCGCTCATGCTGGCGAGCAGCGCTTCCCAGCGATTGAACTCCTCGTGCAGCGCTAGCAGGATATGCTGTTTCATGTTCATGAGCGTGCTCCTGTCAATCAACTTTACCTAGAGTATACTCTCTCTGGAAAAGCCGAGCATGGAGAACAAGCGATGGAGATGCGAGCGCTGGGGCGCGCCGGGCTACAGGTGGCGCCTATTTGTCTGGGCGGGAACGTGTTTGGGTGGACGTGCGACGAGCCGACCTCGCAGGCGGTGCTCGACGCCTATGTCGCCGGGGGTGGCAACTTCATCGACAGCGCCGATGTCTACGCGCGCTGGGCGCCCGGCAACGTGGGCGGCGAGTCGGAGGCGATCCTTGGCCGCTGGATGCGCGCGCGCGGCAACCGCGAGCAGCTGGTGATCGCCACCAAGGTGGGCTCGGCCATAGGCGACGGCCCCAACCAGCGCGGGCTCTCGCGCCAGCATATTGTGGCTGCGGTAGAGGCCTCGCTGCGCCGCCTGCAGACCGACTACATCGATCTGTACCAGGCCCACATCGACGACGCGGCGACGCCGCTAGACGAGACGCTGCGCGCCTTCGACGATCTGCTGCGCCAGGGCAAGCTGCGCTACATCGGCGCCTCGAACTACAGCGCCTGGCGGCTGGTGCAGGCGCTCTGGACGAGCGACCATCGCGGCTACGCGCCGTATGTCTGCGTGCAGCCCCGCTACAACCTGGTGGACCGCGCGGACTACGAGCGCGAGCTGGAGCCTGCCTGCCTGGCGCTTGGCGTGGGCGTGATCACCTACTCGGCGCTGGGGGGCGGCTTCCTCTCCGGCAAGTACCGGCGCGACGGGGCGCTGCCAACCACGGCCCGCGCCGACTCGGTGCGCCAGCGCTACATGCACGAGCGCGGCTGGGCCGTGCTCGACGCGCTGCTGGCTGTCGCCGAGGCGCGCGGGGCCACACCAACCCAGGTGGCGCTGGCCTGGCAGCTGGCGCGCCCCTCGGTGACGGCGCCAATCGCCAGCGCCACGAGCGTGGCCCAGGTGCAGGAGCTGCTTGGGGCCGCCGCCCTCAAGCTTACGCCTGAGGAACTGGCGGCCCTCACCTAGCTTCCGAGAAGGGCTTCAGGTGACCAGGATGAGCTTCCGGGAAGGGCTTCACCCTTCCCGGAAGCTGTTCAGCTACGCCGCACCCAGGGCGGCGGAGATCGTGTCGATGCTGCGCTGCTCGTCGGCGCTCACCGCCTTGGCGCCCACACCCAGGAAGCCGCCCTCCTTCACCTCACTGGCCGCAGCGTAGGCCGCCCCAATAATCAGCTTGCGGTAGCTCTCCGCCTCGCTGGGGCTCACCCGGCTCAGGGTGACCATGGCGTTTTTGAGGGCGGCTGGCGTATCGCTGATACTGTCCGCCGAGATCGATGCGGCCCCATCAGCGAAGAGCGCGGCCACCAGGCTGGTGGGCGCCGCCTTGGCTGCCGCCTCGTCCACCGCAGCAACCGCCGCCTCCAGCTCGCGCTTCACAGCCTTCTCTTTCGAGGGCGACGCGCCGATCACCAGGGC
>JAYUYB010000006.1:0-5850 GCA_043752655.1 Chloroflexota bacterium | reverse complement strand
CTGAGCCTCCCAGACGCCGGCCTGCATCTGGGCGGGCACCAGGCGCTCGCGGCGCCACTGGTCGTTGCTGGCGCGCACGGGGCGAATCAGCCTGTCGTGGGCCAGCTCGTACCAGGTGCGGCCACCGCGCCGCTCCGAGCGCACCAGGTAGGCGTTCACTAGGCGGCGAATGTCGCTGTTGGCGAGGCCCTCGGTGGTCTGGAAGCCCTGGAGCACCTGGCCGCGAATGCCCTCTGGCGTGATCAGGTGGCGGTCGAACCACTCGCGCACGGCGCGCTCGCGGGCGGCGAGCTGGGGCGGGGGCGGGGCCAACTCGCCCTCAGGCACGGCGGCGGCGGTATCGGCCACGCGCTCATCGTAGTAGGCGCGCAGCGCGTCGCCAACATTGTCCACGGCGCCGAGGTCGGCCTCAGTGATCGTAAGGCTGTCGGGGGCGCGCTTTGCGGCCCACTCGCGCCAGAGGCGCAGGCAGACTACCTGAAGCTGCACGGGCTCCACATACGGGCCGGGCTGCTCCACGGCCTTGCCGTCAGGGCCTTGCACCTGGATGCGGCGCAGGTCGTCGACCAGGCGGGCGACGGCGACGGGCTCGAAGCTGACGCCGCGGGCTTTGGCCGGCCCGCTGATCGCCTGGGCGGCGGCGCGCTCGCCGAGCAGATCAAGGCGGTAGGTGCTGCTGAGGCGGGTGGGCACAAAGCGCAGGAACGGGTCGAGCGCGGCCACGTAATCCTCACGCATAGAGAACAGCGCCCAGCGGCCACGGTCGAGCAGGGCGCGGCCAACCTGCTGGAAAAACTCGCGCTTGGCGGCGATGTCGGTGGGGTCGAGGGTGAGGATCTCCTCAAACTGGTCGAAGATCAGTACCTCGTCGCGCGCAAGCTCGCCATCGTGGCGCTCGGCGGCGAGCTGCCCCAGGAACTGCTCGAACGACACGCCAGCCGGCAGGCCGGGGCTGGGCTCGTCCTCGGGCTGCAGCGAGCGGGCGAGGCTGTTGAGGTAGCGGTTGCCCTGGGCGTCTGGCAGGTCGCGGCTTACGCGCAGCACCGGGCGCACCATGAACTCGCGGCGCTCAAGCTCGGGGATCACCTTGGCCTCGACCAGGGAGCTCTTGCCGGCGCCGGAGGGCGAGTAGAGCAGCACGATCCGCTCGCTGATCAGCAGGCCCGTCAGATCCTGGGCCTCGCGGTCGCGGCCATAGAGCGTCTCCTTGCGGGTGAAGGGGACGGGGCCGACGTAGGGTGGGTTGGCGAGGTCGATTGTTTCGGAAATCACACGCTGAGTATAGCCGAAAACGGGGCGGTTGCCCTCACCCCCCAAGCTCCTCTCTCTGAGCGGGCATAGGTTTACCCACATCTCCCGAGACGCCCGAGCCCTTTGGATCACGAACGGTGCGAGGGGCTGTGAACCACCGCGAACTAGGCCCCCCACGTGCGGCTTCGGGTTCGCGCGGTTCGTGCCATTTCGCGCCGTTCGTGATCCAGACGGTTCGCGTCCATTCGTTCTGGGTAACGCTATGCCCCGTGAGGGAGAGGGGCCGGGGTGAGGGCACACACCCTCCCCAAACGCCCAGCTTGCCGAGCCACCCCAGCCTGTGCGATACTTTGCGCATTCAAGTACACGCGCACTGTGCGCGGGAGGAGCGTCCGATGTCCGATCTTCGGCGGGCTCTTGGGTACCTGCGCCTCTACTGGCGCGGCACCCTGGGCGCCTTTGTGAGCCTGCTGCTTGTAACCGCCGCCAGCCTGCTTGTGCCCCAGGCCCTTGCTTACATTGTGGATCGCGGCATTAGCGCCCAGGACAGCCGCGCCCTCGTCGTCGGCTGCCTCGTCCTGCTCGCCCTCGCCGCCGTGCGCGACCTCTTCACTTTTGTGCAGACCTACCTGATCGAGCGCGCCGGCCAGGGCATGGCCTTCTCGCTGCGTGACGCGCTCTTCCGCCGCCTCTCCGCCCTCAGCTTCAGCTACCACGACCGGGCCCAGACCGGCCAGCTGATGACGCGGGTGACGAGCGATGTGGATACTGCGCGCCAGTTCATCGCCGGCGGCCTGCTGCAGCTCGTCAACGCCGTGCTGCTGCTGATCGGCAGCGCGGCCATCCTGCTCGCCACCAGCTGGAGCCTGGCCCTGCTCACCCTGCTGATGATTCCCGCTATTGGCCTGGTCTTCTTCAGCTTCTTCCGCACCGTCGGCCCGCGCTTCCGCGCTGTTGCCCAGAAGCTCGGCGGCCTCAACACGGTGCTCCAGGAGAACCTGGCAGGCGTGCGCGTGGTCAAGGCCTTCGCCCGCGAGCCGTACGAGTCGCAGCGCTTTCGCGCCTCGAACGACGACCTGCTCGGCGAGAACCTGGCCGTGGTGCGCGGCACGGCCCGCACCTTCCCGCTGATCTTCTTCATCGCCAACCTCGGCACGCTCGGCGTGATCTGGCTCGGCGGCGCCCAGGTGGTGGGCGGCACGCTCAGCATCGGCGACCTTGTGGCATTCAACACCTACCTGAGCTTCCTGCTGATGCCGATCTTCATTCTCGGCGGCACGCTCGCCTCGATCGCCCAGGCCGACGCCTCGGCCCGCCGCATCTTCGAGGTGCTCGACGCTCCACAGGAGGTGGCCGATCAGCCAGGCGCCGCCACTCTCCCGCGCGTGCAGGGCCGCGTGGCCTTCGAGCAGGTAAGCTTCGCCTACAGCGGCAGCGAGCGCGCCTCAATCGAGCAGGTCTCGTTTGTGGCCGAGCCAGGCCAGACGCTCGCGATCCTTGGGCGCACCGGCGCCGGCAAGAGCACGATCATCAACATGATCCCGCGCTTCTACGATGTGACGGGCGGCCGTGTGCTGATCGACGGCCACGATGTGCGCGACGTGACGCTCGCCAGCCTGCGCGGCCAGATCGGGATCGTGCTACAGGAGACGAATCTGTTCAGCGGGCCGATCCGCGATAACATCGCCTACGGTCGCCCTGGCGCCACCCAGGCCGAGGTCGAGGCGGCGGCCCAGGCGGCCCAAGCGCACGCCTTCATCACCGCCATGCCCCAGGGCTACGACACTGTGGTGGGCGAGCGCGGCGTGGGGCTGTCCGGCGGGCAGCGTCAGCGCGTCGCCATCGCCCGCGCGCTCCTTGTCGATCCCTCGATCCTGATCATGGACGACAGCACCTCGGCGGTGGATTCCAACACCGAGTACCAGATCCAGCAGGCGCTCGCCGGGCTGCGCAAGGGTCGGACGACCTTCATCATCGCTCAGCGCATGAGCACCGTGCGCGCCGCCGACCGCATCCTGGTGATGGAGGAGGGGCGCCTGATCGCGCAGGGCACGCACACCGAGCTGACGATCAACTGCGGGCCGTACTGCGAGCTGATCGCCGCGTTGGCGGGCGAGCCTGCGGCCGTTGCCGCGTGAGGCCATTTTGGATTTTGGATTGCCGCAGCGTCCGAGCCCTTTGGACCACGAACGACACGAACGGCTGCGAACCCCCGCGAATCCGACCACGCGCATGCAGTTTCGCGTTCGCGCGGTTCGTGCCACTTCGCGCCGTTGGTGGTCCAGATGTTCGCGCGGTTCGTGCCACTTCGTGCCGTTCGTGCCACTTCGCGCCGTTCGTAGTCCCGATGGCCCTGTCCCCTTGAACTAAGAGAGCCATAATGACAATTACTGCCGAGCTGCCCGCGCCTGCCACAAAGCCGCCCTCCGTGCTCGTTCGCCTCGTCCCATACCTCGCCCCGTATCGCGCCCGGCTGCTCGGGGCGCTGGCCCTGGTTACGCTCGGCGCGGCGGCGCAGGCAGGCGGCCCCGCCCTGATCGGCTACGCGATTGACACCAACATCACTGCGGGCGACCTAGACGGCCTTACGCGCACGATGCTGCTGCTGCTGGGAGTTTACATCATTGGGATGCTCGCAACGGGGGGCCAGGTCTTCCTGATGGGCATTGTGGGCCAGCGCTTCCTGTCTGATCTGCGCATGCTTGTGTTCGACCGTGTGCAGTCGCTGCCGTTAAGCTACTTTGACCGCAGCAAGGCCGGCGATCTGATGTCGCGCCTGGTGAACGATATTCAGCAGATCAACCAGGTGATCAGCCAGGGGCTGATCCAGGTGGTGGGCAATCTGTTCGCCCTGGTCGGGATTGTTGTGGCGATGTTTCTGCTCAGCGTGCCGCTGGCGCTGGCGAGCCTGGTGGTGGTGCCCGCGATGATCTGGGCCACGGTGATCTTCGCGCGTCGCTCGCGCACGGCCTTCCAGCGCACGCGTGAGACGATCGGCGATGTGTCGGCCCAGCTTCAGGAGGATCTGGCCGGGGTGCGCGTGTCTCAGGCCTACAATCGGGGCGAGGACAGCGCCCGCAATTTTGCCGCGCAGAACGCCGCCAACCGCGACGCCAACGTGAGCGCGGCCACCGTGAGCGCCGCCTTCACGCCCGCTATCGGCCTGCTCAGCAGCGTGGCCACGGTGATCGTCGCCGGGCTGGGCGGCTGGCTCACCTTCAACGGCGACATGCCGGTGGGCACCGTGGTGGCCTTCTTCATCTACGTGCAGCAGTTCTTCCGCCCCATCCAGATCATCTCCAGCCTCTACAACCAGCTTCAGGCCGCCGCTGCCGGCGCCGAGCGCATCTTCGATCTGCTCGACGAGCCCAACGCCGAGGCCGACGAGCCAGATGCCTACGTGCTGCCGCCCGTCCAAGGCCTGGTCGCCTTCGAGGGGGTAAGCTTCGGCTACCAGGGCGCGCGCGGCGGGCTCCAGCTCGAGGGGGTGGATCTGCTGGCCGAGCCGGGGCAGACGATCGCCCTGGTGGGGCCAACGGGGGCGGGCAAGAGCACGCTGGTGAACCTCATACCACGCTTCTACGATGTGACGACGGGGCGCGTGACGCTCGACGGCCACGATGTGCGCGCGGTGACGCGCCCCAGCCTGCGCAGCCAGATCGGGATTGTGTTGCAAGAGAGCTTTTTGTTCGCGGGCACGATCGCGGAGAACCTGCGTTACGGCAGGCTGGAGGCGAGCGACGCAGAGCTAGAGGCGGCGGCGACGGCGGTGGGCGCCCACGGCTTTATCGCGGAGCTGCCCGAGGGCTACGCCACCAAACTGGGCGAGCGCGGCGGCGGGCTAAGCCAGGGCCAGCGCCAGCTGCTCACCATCGCCCGTGCGCTCCTGGCCAACCCGCGCATCCTCATTCTCGACGAGGCCACCTCCAACGTGGACAGCGCCACCGAGGCGCTGATCCAGCAGGCCTTTGAGCGCCTGCTCGCCGGGCGCACCTCGTTCGTGATTGCCCACCGCCTGAGCACTATCCAGGGCGCCGATCAGGTGCTGGTGATCGACGACGGGCGCATCGCTGAGCGCGGCACCCACGCCGAGCTGCTGGCGCTGGGCGGGCTTTACGCGGAGCTGTACCGGCGCCAGTTTCGGGAGGAGTAGGGGCAGGCAGACGGTAGACGGAGGACGGTAGACGGTAGGGTCCGGCACCGTCCACCGTCCACCGTCCACCGTCCACCGTCCACCGTCTAATTCTCGACCTTATGAAACGTCTCCGCCATCGGTACGCCGAAGGGCTCGCCACGCTCGGCGGCCCACTCGCGCATGCGCTTGGCGAGCTCGGTCTGATCCTCGCCGAGCTGGCTTACGTGGCAGCGCAGCGCGGCCAGCTTCTGCTCCATCGTCGCGCTGATGTCGGTGGCGTAGTTGAGGTGCGGGGCGCCCACCACGTAGAGCTCTTTCACCTTGCTGGGGGCCAGGCCCTCGGCCAGGAGCTCGGGGAAATCCCAGCCGTTCTGGGCGGCGGGGTAGACGGCGGCGAGGGAGGCGGTGGCGGCGGCCAGATGGTCGGGGTGGAAGCGACCGATCGCGTAGCTCGGCGTCCAGAC
>JAYUYB010000005.1:0-5855 GCA_043752655.1 Chloroflexota bacterium | reverse complement strand
CGGCGGCCGGGCCATCGTGGGCCAGCCTGTCGTAGAGCCGCTTGTCGTAGCAGTAGTCGAAGCCGAGTTGCTGGAGCGCCCACTCCTGATCCCAGTAGACCTCGGCCACCCAGACGAAGCCGGGGTGCGCAAGCTTCACGGCGCCGATCACCTCAACCCAGTACTCGCTGGGCGGTGGGGGGCCAGCGCGCTCGCCCCACGTCTGGGCGAAGATAGCGTCCATGAACAGCATGGCCATATCGCAGCGCACGCCGTCGCACTGCTCGGCAATCGTGTTGAGCGTGGCGATGATCGCGGCGCGCATGCCGCCGTCGAAGGCGTTGAGCTGCACCACATCCGGCCAGGGCGCAAAGTAGGGGTCGCGGCCCTTGGCCAGCACGCTGTGGCCGACGCGGAGGAACTCGCTGGGGGCGCGCTCGATGTCGCTGTTGTCGCCGAGCACGCAGTAGCCTGGGTGCTCGAGCGCCCAAGGGTGGTCGGGCGCAACGTGGTTCGGCACAAAGTCGAGCAGCAGGCCCATGTCGCGTGCCGCCAGAGCTTGGCGTGCCACGGCTAGCCCTGCGCGCCCACCGAGCTGCGCGTCCACCTCGTAGTTCCGGATGCAGTAGGCCGAGCCCACAATGTCGGCGTCGGCCAGATCCGGCAGGGCGAGGCGAAAGTCGGCCAGCTGCTCGGAGTTCTCGCGCGTGATGGCGAGCCCGGCGGGGCTGCGCTCCCAGACGCCCATCAGCCAGACGGCGTCGACGCCCAGGGCGGCCAGCTCGTCCCAGTGCTGCTCCGGCACGTTGCCGAGCGTGATGGGCGCGCCATGGAGGCGGCTCAGCTCGTTTAGCCAGACCCAGCTGTTGATCTCGTACACGATGGGGTGGGCGGGCAGAGTAGACATCTGTTGCTTCCTTGCAACCTTAGGCGACGGCTCAGAGCTGCAATGATACCAAGCTTCCGGCGCTGACGCCAGCCGCTTGCGCAGCGGCAGCCAGAGCGATATAGTAGAGGTATCAACGAACAGGCGTGCTGTACAGGAGGTTTGCACATGGATCTCAGCGAGACGATGGCCCGGCTCGAAGCCTGTGGTACTGAGCAGAACTACAAGATTTACCTGCGCCATGGCGCGCGCGCGCCGCTCTTCGGGGTGAGCTACGCCGAGCTTGGCAAGCTCAAGCAGCAGATCAAGCGCGACCATGCCCTGGCTGTGGCGCTCTGGGAGACGGGCAACCACGATGCGCGCATCCTGGCCACAATGATCGCCGACCCGCGCCAGGCCGACCAGGCCCTGCTGGAACACTGGTCGCAGGCGCTGGATAACAGGGGGCTCACCGATGCCTTCACCAACGTGGCCGCCCCCGCCCCCGGCGCGCAGGCCAACATGGCGCGCTGGATCGACGCCGACCACGAGTGGCTTGAGTACGCCGGCTGGGGGCTGCTCGGCCAGCTTGCCACCCACGAGCCGGCGCTGCCCGACAGCTTCTTTGCGCCCTACATCGAGCGGATCGCACGCGAGATCGCGGGCGCCAAGAACTGGGTGCGCTACGCCATGAACTTCACCCTGATCAACATTGGCTGCCGCAGTGATGCCCTCGACGCCGCCGCCACCGCCGCTGCCGCGCGTATTGGCAAGGTTGCTGTGGACCACGGGCAGACAGGCTGCAAGACCCCTGACGCCGCCAGCTACATCCGCAAGACGCGAGCGCACCAGGCGGCGAAGGCGGCCAAGGCGGTGCGGGTGTAAGCTTATCTATCCACAGATGCTACAGAAGCCGTGGTGGCAGATCATCGGCTACGTGCGCGATCTCAACGGAGGCGCTCGTGGTGAACATCGTCAATGTGGGCTACGACTCCACGAACTACTATGTGATCGCCGCAGAGCGCGGGGAGCTGCTGGTCGATGTTGGCTGGCCCGGCACGCTGCCGAAGCTGCGCCACACGCTCACGCGCGCCCGGCAGGGATCCGAAGGAGATGCTATGCCCCGCAAACGGTCAACGGCCACGCATGGCGTGCAGCCGCCCCAGCTCCCCAAGGCGCTGCCTCCGGCGCTCGATCCGGCCACGTTAAGCGACAATGCCAGTTACAGCGGCACGACAATCCTAGACGCCGACTGGTCTGGGGCGCACGCCAGCGACATCCTGCTCGATCAGGTGGTCTGCCGTCGGGTGCGCTTTACCCAGGCCGAGCTGCGCCTTGCCCAGCTCACCGATGTGCAGCTCGATACCTGTGACCTTGCGGGCGCCACTATTGCCAAGGCGCAGCTGCGCCGCGTTGCCCTTGTGGGCTGTCGGCTGCTGGGCGCCGCGCTGCTCGACACTCGTGTCGACGATATGCTTGTGCTGCGCGGCAACGGCGAGGCGCTGCGCTGCTGGAGCTCGACGCTGCGCGCAGTACGCTTCGAGCGCTGCTCACTGCGCGCAGCCTCGTTTGTCGGCTCGGATCTCACTGGTGTGGTGTTTCACAGCTGCGACCTGAGCGGCGCCGATTTTCGTGACGCAACCCTGCGCGGCACGGATCTGCGCGGCTCGACCATCACCGGCCTACAGGTCGGCCTGCGCGAGCTCCAGGGGGCAGTCGTCTCGCCCGCCCAGGCGGTGGAGCTCGCGCAGCTCCTTGGGCTCGTCGTTACGCCTGAAGAAGTCGGCGCGTAGGCGGTGCAGGCACCAGGGCCGATGCAATGTCCGACCGCCGGGCGTTGTATCGGCAGATGACGCAGATTTCCGGCCTATTTCGTCCCCAATTGGCCTTGGCTCGGGACGTTGCATTCGCCCTGGTGTAGGCATACGCGCCGCTTGACGCCCGGCGGGGCGGGCGGTATAGTTCCCTTACTCCCCTCTAGCCTGCCCGAGAAAGGACCGATGCACATGCACAGACACCCCTGGACTGGACTGCTCGCCATGCTCCTGCTCTCCGCCAGCCTGCTCTCCGCCTGTGGTTCGGCGGCGCCCACCGCTCCCGGCGTGGCCACAGCGGTGGTTGGCACTGCTCAGGCCGTCGCGCCCACCGTCGCTGCCGCCGCGACCGAGCTGGCGCCAACGGTGGCCGCGGTGGCCGACACCGCCGTCTCCGCTGTTGGCAACGATCTGCTGGTTGACGTAAAGACGCGTGGCAAGCTGCTTGTCGCCACCGACCCAAACTACGCCCCGCAGAGCTTCCGCACGCCCGACGAGGCCTGGGAGGGCTTCGATATCGAGGTGGCCCGCGAGGTCGCTAAGCGGCTTGGCGTCGAGGCGGAGTTTCTCGACATCAGCTGGGATGTGATCACGGCCGGTAGCTGGAATGGCCGCTGGGACATCAACGTCGGCTCGATGACGGTGACGCCAGGGCGCAAAGAGGTGCTCTACTTCACCACGCCCTACTACTACACCCCGGCGGCCTTCGCCGTTCACGCCGATAGCACGGTCGCCGATATCGCCGGGCTGGCGGGCAAGAAGGTCGGCGTGGGCACCGCCACAACCTACTTCGACTATCTTAACAACAGCCTGACCCTGGAGGACGAGAAGATTCTCATCCCGGCGCCTGCGGCGACGACACAGGTGTACGACACAGACGTGCTCGCCCTGCAAGACCTCGCCCTTGGCGACGGCACGCGCCTCGACGCGGTGCTCACCGCCCTGCCGACAATCGAGAACGCCATCAAGAACGGCGAGCCGATCAAGGTGCTGGGCGGGCCGGTCTACTATGAGGCGCTCGCGGTGGCGCTGGACAAGACCGGCCCCAAGAGCTCGGAGAGCCTGGCCGCTGCGATCAGCCTGGCCATCGAGGCGATGCGCGCCGACGGTACGCTTACCCGGCTGTCCATGCAGTTTTATGGCGTGGACATCGCCACAAAGCAGCCGTAGGCGGAATAGCCGATAGCCGTCTGGACTGCGAACCGCGCGAACGGGGACGAAGGGCGCGAACGCCCCACGCGCGTGGCCGGATTCGCGGTGGTTCGTGGCCGTTCGCGGCTTCGTGGTCCAAAGGGCTGGAGTGTCCAGGCAGGAGAGGGGTATGAGCGCCGAGACTCAGCGACCACCAACCGCGCTGCCGAGTGATCGGCGCCTGCGCCTCTCATTCACGCTGCGCTACCGCCTCTGGCTGGCCTTCTGGCTGGCGCTGATCGTGCTCTTCTTCAGCGGCCTACAGCTTAGCCTTGGGCCGCTGCAGATTCGCAGCATCGCTTTGGACTGGGGCTTCATCGGCGAGTGGTGGCGCTTCATCTCGCGCGGCGTGCTCACCACCATCGCCCTCGCCGCCTGCGCCATCATCGGCGCCACGGTGCTGGCCCTGCTGTCGGCCCTGGCGCGGCTCTCGCGCAGCGCCCCGCTCTCCAGCCTCGCCGGCCTCTACATCTCGCTCTTTCGTGGCACGCCGCTCTTCCTCCAGATGTTCATTGTCTACTTTGGGCTCGCCCAGGTTGGGCTGGTGTTCAACGGCTTTACGGCGGCAGTGCTGGTGCTGAGCCTGAACTACGGCGCCTATATGAGCGAGATCTTCCGCGCAGGCATTCAGGCCGTAAGCCGTGGGCAGGCCGAGGCCTCTGCGGCGCTCGGCATGACGCCCGCGCAGACTATGCGGCGCATCGTGCTGCCCCAGGCCCTGCGCATCATCACCCCCGATATCGGCAACCAGTTTATCGCCATGCAGAAAGATACCTCGCTCGCCAGCGCGATCACCGTGACGGAGCTGGCCGGCCGCGCGCGCCAGGCCGGCTCGCCCAACAATCGCTTCTTTGAGGCGCTGATCGTCGCCGCCGCCTGGTACTGGCTGCTCACCCTGATCTTCAGCTTCTTCCAGGAGCTGCTGGAGCGACGCATGGCCCGCTCGGATCGCTGATGTGCAATAGCCGATAGCCGATAGAGCATGTAGCAGGGACTCGCCTCCATGGCTGAGCCAATTCTGACCGTGACGAACTTACACAAGCGCTTTGGTGCGATCAAGGTGCTGCGCGGGGTGGATCTGGCGCTCGATCCGCGCGAGGTGGTCTGCCTGATCGGGCGCTCCGGCTCGGGCAAGAGCACCCTGCTGCGCTGCATCAACTTTCTGGATGAGGCGGACGAGGGCGAGATCGCGGTGGCTGGCTTTCGGGTGCCCGCAGGCGAGAAGAGCCGCGAGCACCGGCGCCAGATCCTGATGCTGCGCCAGCGTGTGGGGATGGTCTTCCAGCAGTTCAACCTGTTTATGCACATGACCGTGCTGGAGAACCTGATCGAGGCGCCGATCCAGGTGCGCAAGCTAGAGCGCGAGCTTGCCGTGGCGGTTGCCGAGGATCTGCTCCAGCGGCTTGGCCTGTACGACAAGCGCGATGTCTACCCCTCACGGCTCTCGGGCGGCCAGCAGCAGCGCGTGGCCATCGCCCGCGCCCTGGCGATGGAGCCCATTGTGCTGCTCTTCGACGAGCCGACCTCGGCGCTCGACCCGGAGCTGACGGGCGAGGTGCTTCAGACGATGCGCTACCTGGCGCGCGAGGGTACGACAATGATCGTCGTGACCCACGAGATGGGCTTTGCTCGCGATGTGGCCGACCGGGTGATCTATATCGATCAGGGCGTCTTTGTGGAGCAGGGGCCGCCCGCCCAGCTGCTCGGCCAGCCGAAAGATGAGCGGCTCAAGCTTTTCCTCGACCATGTGATCGATTAGCGGCGCCCGGTTGAGCGGCTGATCCTCCAGCGCTACGCGCCTACCAGCTGATGGCTACGGGTCTGCCCTGCTCGGCGCTGTCGATGGCGCCGAGCACCATCGCGAGGCTTTTGATATTATCGGTGCAGATCGTCTCGGGCTGCGCGCCGCTGCGCACGCAGCGCACGAACTCGGCGATGATGCCGGCGTGGCCACCTACGCCGTCGTGTGCAGCCAGGGGCGGCAGCGCTAGCGGCGCTGTCTCGGA
>JAYUYB010000004.1:0-25813 GCA_043752655.1 Chloroflexota bacterium | reverse complement strand
TGATCGCGCCAATGTAGCGGATCACGCCGTCCTCCACGGTGATCTCGGCGATCTCGGCGCGGCATTCTGCGAGCTGCTCAGGCGTCACCACTGCGCGCAGGCCGGCCTCTTCCAGGCGGCGCGCGTCGAAGCCGCGATGGTAGCGCCGCAGTACTTCCAGCTCCACCTCAGCCTGAGGGTAGTCGATCAGCAGCTTGAAGAGGAAGCGGTCGAGCTGGGCCTCCGGCAGCGGGTAGGTGCCCTCGTACTCGATTGGGTTCTGGGTGGCAACCACAAAGAATGGCTCGGGCAGAAGCAGCCGCTCGCCCTCGATCGTCACCTGACGCTCCTCCATCGCCTCCAGCAGCGCGCTCTGGGTCTTCGCAGGGGCGCGGTTGATCTCGTCGCCGAGCAGCAGTTGGGTGAAGATCGGGCCGCGCCGCAGGCGGAACTCGCCCGTACTGGGCTCGTAAACCTGCGTGCCGACCACATCCGATGGCATCAGGTCCGGCGTGAACTGCACGCGCTTGAACTCGGCCCGTACGAGCAGCGCCAGCGTCTTGGCCATCAGCGTCTTGGCGGTGCCAGGGGGGCCTTCCAGCAGCACATGGCCGCCGGCCAGGAGCGCAACGAGCAGCAGCGTGAACGGCTCGTCTTGGCCAACGATGACCTTGCGAGCCTCGGTGCGGATGGCCTCGGCGAGGGCCTGGGTCTTCAACGTGAGGGCTCCCTGTGAGCGTCCCAGAAACTCGGAAGCTTCCGGGACGCTCACGCTTAGGCTTGCAGGATAGCTAGGGCCGCCGTGAGTGCGAGCGTGTGCGCCGAGGGGCGCAGCGCGTCGGCGCCAGGCAGCAAGGCGGCGCCGTCGGCGTCGCCACCGAGGCGCTGCGTAGCCACGAGCTGCTCCGATGTGAGCGCGGCGTCACGCAGGAGCGCTTGGGCGACAGCATCGGCGGTGGCCGCGTCGGGCATGGCGGCGCGAGCCTCCAGCCAGCGGGCGGCGCGGGCCAGCTGCGTGCGAAAGGCGCCGGCGTGCGCGCTGTGGCCGGCGCGGGCGAAGGCCAGCACCGCGATAGATGTGGCGGCCTCGTCGCCCGCCCAGCTGCCGTCCACGGCCTGGGTGCGGGCCAGGAAGCGCAGAGCCGCGTCGCGCCGCTCGCTGGGCGTTGGCTCACGGCGCGCCTGGGGGGCTGCCGCGCCAGCGCTGTGCGCGGCTGGCGCCGGGGACGGCATAGCGCCTGCCGCGCGCATCACTGGCGCAGGGAAGCCGGCCCTCTCGGGCGAGCTGGCGTCGGCCAGGCCGCCGCGCAGAGCGCCAAGGAACTTCGCCCCCATGCCCTGGGGCGTCTTCGGCCCAAGCCCGCGCGGCGCAGCGGCGAGTGGCGCCATGGCGTAGAGCACGCCAGGGGGCGGTGGCGCCTGACTCGGCTCGAAGGCACTGCGCTCGCTGCCCGCCGGCAGATGCACCGGCACGAGCACGCGGGCGGTAGCTGGCCGCCGCTCAGCATCGGGCGATGGCTGCTCCACCGCTACAAAACTGGTGTGGGCGCTGAGCAGCCCGTGCTCCATGGCGAGCTGCCGCGCCTCGATGGCAAGGGCGGGCGCGCGGGCCGGGTCGAGGCGGGCGGCGTCGTCCAGGGCGGCGAGGCGGGCGCGCGCCCAGAGGCGCGGCAGGGCGGCCCAGGCGCCGCCGCGCTCGGGCGTGGCGAGGGGCAGATCCACCGTCAGGCACTCCTCAAAGCTGCCCGTGGCCGTGCGGCCCCTCACCGTAACAATGGCGCGCTGCTCGCGTGGCGCATTGTAGCGGGCGAGCAAGGTGAGGGGCTGGCCGGCGTAGAGGTCGGGCAGCGGCGCGGGCAGCGCGTCGGCCACACTGGCGCCACCCCACTCCACACTGAGGTCGCGCACGAGCGGCAGGGCGGCGCAGCGCTGGAAGCGCTCGACGGCGGGCTCGATGGGCTCACTGGGCAACAGGTACTCCACACTGCCACGCCCAAGCTCGGCGAGCTTATCCAGCAGGAAGCGGTTCACGGCGGAGCCGACGCCGAAGGCGAAGACGCGGGCCTCATTGAGGCCAGCCGCAAGCTCGCGCAGCACGGCGGCCTCGTTGCCCACGGCGCCATCGGTGAGGAACACGATCACGCGCAGCCGTGTGGGGTCGCGCGGCTGCTCCATGGCCGCCTTCAGTGCGCCAACGATCTCGGTGCCGCCGCGCGCGTCGATCCTGGCGATGAAGCTATCGGCGGCATCGACGCTGCTCTGAGTGAAGAGCAGCGGCGCGGGGGCCAGACGCTCGACCTTATCGTCGAACGGTAAAATGTTGAACGTATCGTCGGGGTTGAGGGCGCGCAGGCATGCCCGCAGCGCGTTGCGGGCCTGGGCGATGCTCGCGCCGCCCATCGAGCCGCTGCGGTCGAACACAAACAGCAGCTCGCGCGGCAGCACCTCCTCGGGCGGGGGCACGGCGCGCGGCGTGAGCGTGAGCAGCAGAGCGCCGGACTGGCCAGGGGCGCGGTAGGTGAAGGCCGCTGCGGCGTAGCCCTCGCCCGCAGGCCGGTAGCGCAGCACGAAGTCGCGGTCGGGCACGGCCGCCAGGTTGCGCAGCGTGACAATGCGGCGCGAGCGCTCTTCTGTTATGTCAATCTCGTGGCTTGGGCTGGCGAGCTCGGCGAGGCGGCCAAGATCGACGATGACGCGCACGGCGAGCGTGTGGCCAGGCTCGCCCTGGGGGAGCAGGGGGAGCACGCCGTCGCGGGGGCTGGCGGGCTGACCCTCGGGGACGTAGCGCGGCATCGCCACGCTGGGGATAGCGAGCGTGAACCAGCCATCATCGTACGCTACGCGCTCGAAGAAGCGCAGGCGCACCTGCACCTCCTCGCCAGGCTGGAGATTGGCGAGCTCGACGCTGAAAAGGTTAGGGCGCTCCTGGCCAAGCAGGGCCGCGCTGGCGCCGCGCTCGGCGGCTGCGCGGAAGCTGGCCTCGGCCTCGGCGCGCTCGCGCAGCTCGCCACGGATCAGGCGCTCGCCGACGCGCAGCTCCAGCTCGCTTACGGCGGCCGCGACGGGCAGCGGAAAAACGTAGAGCGCGTCCAGCGGGGCGCTGTGGCCGCTACGAAAGCGCTGGGCCACGGTAGTCTCGGCCAGAGGGCCAAGCAGCTCGACCTCGATGCTGGTATGCTCCAGGGGCACAGGGGGCAGGGCCGCATCGCGGGGGAGCAGCATCCCGCCGTGCGGGACGGCGCCAGGGGCAAGCTCAGGTCGGGTCATGGCGAGCCTCCTTTCAGCTTTGCGCCGGGGGGCGCCCGGCATTATGACACGCGCGGGGTATGATTTCAACATCTATGCGGTGGGCGGCTTTCGCAGGCGGGGCGTCGCCCTCCTCCTACCGGCCGGGCAGCCGGACGGCTTGGACCACGAACGGCGCGAGAGCGGCGAACGGCGCGAAGCCGCCTCTGCAATCGTCCACGCTCGTTGGCAGTCCGAGGCATGCAGCGACACGCGCCCTCGGCGCTGAAGGCCATCAGCTATCTGCGAGATATATTCACGCTTCTGCGATATGCGTATGACACTGCCGCTCACATAGGGTAAGCTTATGCTGTGGATTAATAACGAGCAACGTGATCACTTCAGCCACTATCTAACGAAAGGATACACATCATGCAACAACGTCAATTAGGACAACAGGGGTTAAAAGTTTCCGCGCTCGGACTGGGCTGTATGGGTATGTCCGAATACTACGGTGCGGCTGATGAGCATGAATCAACCGCCACGCTCAAGCACGCCCTTACTTTAGGAATCAATTTCTTTGACACTGCTGATATGTATGGGCCATTCACGAACGAGCGACTGGTAGGCAAAACCCTGCGTGGCTGGCGTGATAACGTCATCATCGCCACCAAGTTCGGCTTTCAGCGTAACGAACAGGGAGCATATCTGGGCATAAGTGGGCACCCCGACTATGTGCACGCGGCATGTGAGGCTTCGCTGCAACGCTTGGGTGTAGATTCCATTGATCTCTATTATCAACATCGTGTTGACCCTCACGTGCCGATTGAAGATACGGTCGGCGCGATAGCTGAACTGGTACGCGCGGGCAAAGTACGTTATCTCGGCTTATCCGAAGCGGGCGCGGAGACGATCCGGCGCGCTCATCGCGTCCATCCTATCAGCGTCCTGCAAACCGAATATTCCTTATGGAGCCGCGAAATCGAAACTGAAATCCTATCCACTCTTCGTGAACTGGGCATAGGGCTTGTAGCTTACAGTCCACTAGGGAGAGACTTTCTGACTGGACACATTAAGCGTTTCGAGGATCTGCCTTCCGATGATTTTAGGCGTCAAGTGCCGCGTTTTCAGGGGGGGAATTTTCAGAAAAGCTTGGAGTTGGTGGAGCGTGTGAGGGCTATCGCCAAAGACAAAGGAATAACCCCAGGCCAGATTGCGCTGGCGTGGGTACTGGCGCAGGGAGACGACATCGTTCCGATTCCCGGAACGACACGTCGTAAGCATTTGGAAGAGAATGTTGGTGTGCTGCAGGTGGAACTATCAGCTGCCGAAATTGCGTTGATCGAGGCGGTTATGCCCCGCGACATCGCCGCTGGCACGCGCTACGCTGAAGCGGCGATGCAGGGACTCAATTTATAACTCGCCCTAAGCACCAGGGTTTGACGTAGTGTGGGGCATGACGGGGCGGCAGCGCCCGCCCGCAAGCCCCGAAGCAAGCGGTACAATACCCACATGCTTCCCACACCGCGCCTGCTCTGGCTGCTGCTGCTGGCCGCGCCGCTGATCGCGCTCTCGGCCTTTGTGCCGGGGCTCGTCTGGATCGCCGTCGTCTACCTGGGTGCGGTGGCGGCTCTGGCCGTGAGCGATGCGCTGCTCGCCCCGCGCCCAGCCCAGCTCGAGCTCGAGCGCGTCCACGATGCGCGCCTCTCGCTGGGCGCCGAGAATCTGATCACGGTGATTCTGGCGAACGCCAGCCCGCGCCCCGTGGCCTTCACGCTGCGCGACGAGCACCCCCACGAGTTTCCTGCCGACGCCACCCTGCTCACTGGCACCATTGCGCCCTACGAGGTGTATGAGGCTCGCTACCACGTGCGCCCCTTGCGCCGCGGCGACTACGCCTTCGGCGATCTGGTGCTGCGCTACCGTGGCCCGCTGGGCGCCATCGTGCGCCAGGCCCGCTACCCCGCCGCCACGCCCGTCAAGGTTTACCCAAATGTGCTAGAGCTGCGCAAGTACGATCTGCTGGCGCGCAAGGGGCTGCTCCACGAGCTCGGGCTGCGCCCCGCCCGCGTCTACGGCCCCGGCGGCGAGTTCGAGCGCCTGCGCGACTACACGCCAGACGACGAGTTTCGCCGGATCAGCTGGAAGGCCACGGCCCGCCGGGGCAAGCTGATCGCCGCCGACTTCGAGACCGAGCGCAGCCAGCATGTGCTCTGCGCGATCGACTGCGGCCGCCTGATGGCGCCGCCTGTGGGCGACCTGATGCGGCTCGACTACGCCGTGAACACCGCGCTGATGCTCAGCTACGTGGCCGGGCTGCGCGGCGATCAGGTGGGCATGCTGGCCTTCGCCGACAGCGTGCGGGCCTATGTGGCGCCGCGCCGGGGCAAGCCGCAGTTTCAGTTGCTCCTGGAGACGCTCTACAACCTCCAGCCCGAGCCAGTGGAGTCGGATCACGGCGAGGCGCTAAGCTACCTGGCCCGCCGCCAGCGCCGCCGCACGCTGATTGTGCTCTTCACCGACCTGGCCACGCCGGAGGCCGCTGGCCCGCTTGTGCTGCACCTTAGCCGCCTCGCACGCCACCACCTGCCGCTCTGCGTCACCGTGAGCGACCCCTTTCTCAGCGGGGCAGCCGACAAGCCTGCTGGCGACAGCGCCCAGCTCTACCGGCGCGCCGTGGCCGAGGGCCTGCTGGACGAGCGCCGCGCCCTGCTCGACCGCCTCCATCGCGCCGGGGTGCTCACCGTGGATGTGCCCGCCGACAAGCTCAGCGCCGGCGTGATCAACGCCTACCTGCGGCTCAAAGCGCAGGGGCGGCTGTAGGGCAATTGGACGGTGAACGGTGGACGGTGGACGGTAGGGCTACTTCAGGGTTGGCGCGGTTGCCAGAACCCGGCGGTTGAAACCGCGTCGGCAGGGCCGGCGGCCGCGTGTCGGCCTGCGCCGACGCGTCCGGACCCGCCCGCGCAGGCGGGCGCCTCCCGACCATGACGTAGCTCTAGGTAGACGGTGGACCGTGGACGGTACCGGACCCTACCGTCTACCCTCTACCGTCTGCCGTCTACCGTCTACCGTCTACCGTCTACCCTCTGCCGTCTACCCTCTGCCGTCCGCCGTCCTGAAGGAGATCGCGGATCTCGGAGAGCAGCTTCACGTCGTCGGGCATGACGGGGGGGGCGGCGGCCGGGCTGAAGCGTGCCGCCATGCTCGCGAATGGCCGCACCACGAAGTAGTAGATCACAAAGGCCTTGATCACGAACGTGATCAGGGCGGAGACAAAGACGCCAATGGGAAAGCCTGCGTAGCCGATCGTCGCCAGGCTATCGGTGCCGGAGGCGCCTAGCGCAATCGCGATCAGCGGATCCACGAACGCGGTGATGAAGCCGTTCACCACCTCGTTGAAGGCTGCGCCGATCACCACCGCCACCGCCAGCTCCACCACATTCCCGCGCAGCAAAAAATCACGGAACCCGTTGAACATGCCGATTCCCTCTGCTTCTAGTACTTAACTAACCCGTAAGCCAAGTGTACCATCGCTACGGCTGCACGCCGGTCGCTGTCTATAGCTCGCCCGCCACCACCCGGTACGCAAACCCGAGGTGTCGCGCTACCTCTGCCTCGAACTCCGAGAGCGCGCCGAAGCCGTGGCCGCCCTCTAGCCAGACCAGCTCTAGCGTTTTGTCGAGCTCGGCCATCCGCGCGGCGAACAGCTCTACCTGCCGGGGCGGCGTGCGGCTGTCGCTACGGCCCGCCTCGATCAGCAATGGCGCGCGAATGTTCGCCGCATATGTGCTTGGCGAGCGCTCCCGGTACAGCTCCGGTAGCTCTTCCGGCGTGCCGCCATGCATCGCGCGTGACCAGCCCCTCAGCGCGTCCGACGCGTCGGCGTAGCTCACGGCCCAATCCAGGATTGGTGCTGGAGCCATGCCACCAGCCCACAGCTCGGGCCGCCGCCCAAGTGCCCAGACGGTCAGGAAGGCGCCATAGGAGCCGCCCTCCAGGAGCACGGCATCGGCCTGCGCAATGCCATGCGCCACCAGCCAGGCTCGCGCCGCCACCATATCCTCTAGCTCCCAATGGCCGATGTCTCCGTCGATCTGCTCGCGGAACGCTCGCCCAAAGCCGGTGGAGCCCCGGTAATTGATCGTTAGGAAGGCGAAGCCGTGATCCAGCCATGCCTGCGCCACTGGGTCGAACATGTCGGCGATATGGCCATGTGGACCGCCATGCATATTCAGGATTGTCGGGTGCGGGCCTGAGCCCTCGGGCACACCCAGCCACCCCTGCACCGGCGTCCCATCCGACGAAAGGAAGCTCACCCAGCGCAACGCCGTGCCGGTCGGCAGCTCGCCTAAGCTTACCAGGGTCTCACCCAGTGCGCCCGTCGCCCCGTCGAGCAGCAGCATGCGCGCCGCCGTGGCCGAGTTCTCCCAGATTGTGATGACCTCCCCACTAGGCGTAAAGAAGCTGCCCGCCGTGCCGCAGTGATAGGGGCCGCCCTTGCCAAGCACCAGGCCGTCGGGGTGCGCCAGCCGCGTGAGCGTACTGGTCGCAAGCTCGTAGCTACACAGCTGGCGACGCGCCTGATGCGAGTGCAGTAGTAGGAGACGCGCTCCATCGTGGGACCAATCGAGGGGTACGAGCTCGCCCTCTAGCTCCGGCAGCTCCAAGTCGCGGCGCTCACTCGTGCCCACATCCCAGATCACTGGGCGCAGGAAGCCACCGTACGCTGTGGTGGAGAGCAGCAGGCGCGTGTCACCGGGCAATGGAGCAAAAAGCACCGGCTCCACCGAGTGTTCGAGGCCATCCCACAGCTCACCGACAAGCGCGCCCGTGGCTGTGTTGAACACGCGGGTGCTGTAGCGGCGGCGCCCCCCGGCCCGCTCGCTGGACTTTACGGCCAGCAGCTCGCCGCCGTAGCTCAGGATGGCCTCCCAGGTCTCGAAGCTGCTCTCGTAGAGCAGGCGCGGCGCCCCACCTGCCGCCAGGTCGAGCAGATAGAACCTATACACGCCCTCGCTCACTGCATCAAAGGCAAGCGTGCGCCCGTCGCGGCTGATGTCGAGGCCGCGCAGCGTGTAGGGTCTCAGCTCAGGCGTAAGATCCACTGGCTGGCCGCCTGCGTAGGGTAAAGCGACGAGATGCCCGATCTCGCTGCCGTGCTCATCGCGCAGGTAGATCAGCCGCTCGCCATCGGGCGTGAGCCAGCCGTAGCTCAGGCCGTGACGCTCCTCGCTCAGCTGGCGCAGCGCGCCTGTCGGCACATCCCAGGCGTAGATCTGGAAGATGTCAGAGCTGGCATTGCAGTGGATGATCCCGCGCTCCGGGCGCGCAGGCGCAAGGGCGGCGTAGCTGAGAAACGGTGCCGCAAAGCGACGGCGCCAGGGTGCCTCCGCCGACAGATCAGGTGGTTGCAGCATGGTGAGCCTCCTATATCTGTAGATCGAGGAATGGCGCTACGATACCCCGTAACTGCAAGCGCTGTCAAGCCACTCATATGCCCTCCTGAGGCGGCGTAGGCCGCCTCCCCGATAGTAAAGCGGGGCACTTTAGCACCCCACGTACGATCTGTCATCGAATTGTCATCTTGATGCCGTTCAATCAGCGCAAGCCAGGAATCGCACGCCGGAGCGTCGCAGGGAGCGGTACAATGAGCCGAGCAAGGCGGCCCTGTACTTACGTGGAGCCTGATGCGTCAGTTTAACCAGCCCCAGAGCCAGCCACCAGAGCAAAGTGAGCGCCTGACGCGCCTGGCACGCTACCTCGGCCCCGAGCTGGCAGCCCGCATCGTCGGCGGGCGCCCGCGTGAGCAGGAGCTCTTCCTGGCCGCCTCGCAGCTTGTGGGCACGCGCTACGCGATCTCCACCTACTTGCCTGGCCGCCTGCTGGCGCGGCAGCTGAGCGCCACCGATAGCCGGCCCTGGCTGGAATGGGTGGAGGGCGCCCTGCTCTTCACCGACGTGAGCGGCTCCACCGCCCTGGCCGAGCAGCTCGGCGCCATGGGCCGCGAGGGCACCGAGATCGTCACCGAGACGCTGAATAGCTATTTCGGCGCCCTGATCCAGACGATCCAGGCGGCCGGCGGCGATCTGCTCGGCTTCGGCGGCGACGCGCTCCTGGTGCTCTTCGAGGGCCCCGAGCACGCCAGGGCCGCCACCGCCACCGCCCTCGCCCTGCTCCACGACCTGGCCGACTTCGAGCGAACTGTGCCCGGCATCGGCACCTTCCCGCTACGCATGCACATCGGCGTGGAGGTGGGCCGCGTAGCCCTCGTGAGCGCCGGGCAGCCCCACGCCCTGCGCTACAGCGCCATGGGCCGCACCGTCAACGATGTGGCCCGCGCCGAGGGTTACGGCGGCAAAGGCGAGCTGGTGCTCGGCCCGCGCGCCTGGGCCGCCGTCGCCGCCAGCGCAGAGGGCGAGCTCCTCCCGGAGACGGGCGGCTTCGCGCGCGTGCGCGCCCTGCACGGCCCCGCGCCTGAGCCGCCGCCCCCCGCCGCCGAGCCCGCCGTCCCCGTCCTCTCGCTCGCCGCGCTCGACCAAGTGGCCTACCAGATCGACCGCGTAAGCCCCTACCTGCCCGCCGATCTGCTCGCCCGCATCGTGGCCGACCCCAACCGCCCCCGCGTGGAGGCCGACCTGCGCCCTGTCACGGTGCTCTTCGCCCAGGTGGTTGGCCTGGGGCCACTGGTGGCCGAGCTGCCGCCGGATCAGGCCGCCGCCGCCGTGGACGCCTTTCTGCGCCCCATGCAGGCCGCAGTCGAGCAGTTCGGCGGCTTTGTGAACAAGCTCGACCTGGCCGACGAGGGCGACAAGCTGATGGCTGTCTTCGGCGCCCCGGTGGCCCTGGAGGACCACGCCGAGCGCGCGGCCCGCGCGGCCCTGGCGATGCTGGCGGCCCTGCGGGCCGGACCGTGGACGGTAGACGGTGGCCCGACCCCGGATAAGGCGGATCCTGCCTCGCCCCAACCGTCCACCGTCCACCGCCCACCGTCGCTCAGGCTCCGCATCGGCCTGAACACCGGCAACGTCTTTGCGGGGAATGTGGGCACGGCAGAGCGCAAAGAGTATACCGTGATGGGCGACGCCGTGAATGTGGCCGCCCGCGTGATGGCCCACAGCGCCTGGGGCGAGCTGCGCTGCTCGCGCGCCACAGCCGCCCTGATCGGCCACACCCTTACGCTCGTCGACCCGCTCCTGGTGCGCGTGCGCGGCAAGAGCGAGCCGCTGGAGCTGCTGCGCCTGGTGGGCGAGCGCGAGCGGGCCGCGCCCGCCGCCCACAGCGACGAGCCCCTGATCGGACGGGACGGCGAGCTGGCCTGGCTTCGTGCGCAGCTCGCCAAGGCCGCAGCCGGCAACGGCCGGGCCGCCCGCGTGCTCGGCGAGGCCGGCGTCGGCAAGTCGCGCCTGGCGGCCGCCCTGCTCGCCGAGGCCCGCGCCGCCGGATCAGCCAGCTTCAGCGTGCGCTGCCTTGCCTACAACAGCGCCACGCCTTACACCCCCTGGGGCAGCCTGGTGCGCGATCTTTGCGGCATCGACGGGGCCGACGAGCAGCCCGCCAGGCAGCATAAGCTCGCCGCTACACTCGCCGCCGCCGGGGTCGACGCCGACGATTGGCTGCCCCTGATCGCCGACCTCGTGCGCCTGGAAGCCGACGAAAGCGCCGTCACACGCGCCCTCGACCCCCAGCAGCGCCAGGAGCGCCGCTTCGAGATTGTGCTTGCGCTGCTGCGCAGCGCGGCTGGGGTGAAGCAGGCCGCATCACTTGTCGTGCTGTTCGACAATCTCCAGTGGGCCGATCAGGTCTCGCTTGATCTCTGGCAGTATGTGGCGGGCCACAGCGACGATACGCCGATCTTGCTGCTCGGCCTGCATCGCGGCCCGCTTGTCTGGGGCAGCGGCCCGCAGACCGACGGCGCCGAGCTGCTGGAGCTCGGCCCGCTATACAGCACGGCGAGCGGCGCACTGCTCGACGCCCTGGCCGCGCCCGCGCTCCTCGACGCCGAGCTGCGCGAGCGCCTGGTGGCCCGCGCCGCTGGCAACCCGCTCTTTTTGGAAGAGCTGCTGCGCGCCGTGGAGGACGGCGGCGAGGCGATCGACACCCTGCCCGACAGCCTGAGCGGGCTACTGCTGGCGCGCATCGACCGCCTGGACGAGCGCTCGCGCGCGTTGCTGCGCGTGGCCTCCGTGGTGGGCCAGCGCTTCCCGATCGGCGTGGTGCAGTCCGTCCACGAGCGCGACTACGAGACCCTGGTGCGCAGCCTCACCCAGCTCGACGCCGAGGACATTACGCTCGTGGAGCGCGAGCAGCCCGAGCGCGTCCACCTATTTCGCCACGCCCTGCTACAGGAGGTCGCCTACCAGAGCCTGCTCTACGCCCGGCGCCGCGAGCTGCACCGGCGCATCGGCGAGCATCTGGAGGAGCGCTACGCCGCCGATCTGGCCGAGGTGCGCGCCCAGTACGCCCCCGGCGCCGACCAGCCCCTGGTGCAGATCGGCCGCAACGGCGCGCTGCTACGCCAGGACGCCCGTGCCAACAGCGCCCCAACCTTCCTGCTCGCCCATCACATGCGGCTCAGCGATGCGCCCGAGCGCGCCGTGCCCTATCTGATTCTCGCCGGCCACCTGGCCCGCGACGACTACGCCAACGACCAGGCGATGCAGCACTATCGCTGGGCGCTGGAGGCGCTCCCCACCACCGACAGCCGCACCTGGGAGGCCCGCGAGGCGCTCGGCGACGTGCTCTCCACCCTTGGTCGCTACGACGAAGCTATCAGCGAGTACAAAACCCTGCTCCAGCCTGACGCAGACGAGGCTGAATCCGGCCGTGAGCCTCCTGACGCCCACCGTCCACCGTCCACCGTCCACCGTCTACCGCCTGCTGTCTCCGCCGAGGTGCTGCGCAGCTGGGGCGACGCGCTGGAGAAACAGGGGCGCTACGCCGAGGCGCTGGAGCAGCTGCGGCAGGCCGAGGCGCTCTGCCGGGCCAACCTCAGCCAGGTGCCGCCCCTGCTGCTCGCCGCCATCTACGCCGACATGGGCCAGACGCTGCGCCGCCAGAGCGAGTTCGACGCCGCCCTGGAGATCTGCAAGACTGGCCTGGCCATGATCCGCGACGACCAGCGCAGCGCCGAGGACGAGCGGATCGAGGCCGACCTCCAGATGCTTATGGGCGCGCTCTACGCTATGCGCGGCGATTACGAGATCGCCCGCTTCCATTTCGAGAACGGCCTTGCCGCCCAGGAGGCGATCGACGACCTGTACGGCTGCGCCCGCTCCCACAACAACCTCGGCTACCTCGCCCAGCTTCAGAGCGACTATGTGCGCGCCGTGCGCCACTACGCCCAGGCCGAGACCCTGGCCCGCAAGATGAGCGCGAAGTATATGCTCGGCAGCGTGCTGCTGAATGCCGCCTACGGCTACTACCGGCTCGACCGCTACCCTCAGGCCGATGCCGCCTGCCGCGACGCGCTTATTCTCTGCGAGGAGATGGGCGACCAGCTTGGCGTGGCCCAGGCCGACGATACGCTCGGCCTGATCGCCTACAGCCGAGGCGACTACCCCGCCGCTGTGGCCGCCTTCGAGTCCGCCCTGACGATCTACCGCGAGCAGGCCAATAGTTACCAGGAGGGCAACACGCTTGCGATGCTGGCATCGGCCTACACCGCCGCCGCAAACCCCGCGCGCGCCCGCTCCCTGGCCGACGAGGCGCTCCAGGTGGCCCAGCGCACCCAGGTGCCCCAGCTGGAGGTGGAGGCGCTCAGCGCACGCGCCGAGGCCGAGCTGTGCGCCGCCGCCGCACCGGGCCTCCCGCCCGCCGAGCGCGCGGAGCTGCTGGCTGCCGCCGCCGAGGACGCGGCCCTGGCTGTCGCTGTCGCTGTGCGGCTCGGCAGCCGGCTCGACGAAGGCGTGGCCCTGCGGCTCCAGGGCGAGGCCGCCGCCGCCCATGGCGAGCCCTTCGCCGAGCAGTTCATTATCGCGCTGGAGCGCTGCGAGTCTACGCACAGCGCGTTCGAGCAGGCCCGCACGGCGGCGCGCTACGGGGCCGCCCTCGCCGCGTGCAACGATCCCGCCGCCGCTGCGTATCTAAGCCGGGCCGAGGAGATATTTCGTAGCATCGGGGCCGACGGCGAGCTTCGCCGCCTGGCCACCACCACCATCGAGAGGAGCAGCTAGCCATGTCACAGCAAGTCGTGCAGCAGATCATCGGCCGCGCCATCACCGACGCGGAGTTTCGCCAGCAGCTGATCGACAACGCCCGCGCCGCCTGCGCCGGCTACGAGCTTACCGACGACGAGCTCGACGCCCTCGAGGCCCTCGACCAGGAGAGCATGAAGGCCTTCGCCGGCAAGCTCGACGCCCGTCTCTCCAAGAGCGCTGGGCGCGGGTTCGTGTAGACAAGGAGACACGGTGACCGGGAGACCGGGAGACACGGAGACACGGAGACACGGAGACAAGGAGACCGGGAGACAAGGGGACTGGGAGACAGCCCGTGGCTGCCGCTAGGCGCTCCTTGTCTCCGTGTCTCCGTGTCTCCCGAGCGAGCGTAGCGAGCGATTCTCCCTGTCTCCGTGTCACCGATCCCCAAGTAAAAAGCGTAGCGCCCCCGGCAACCGCGCCGCCCACGCCGACTCGTGGTGCGGCGCGCCCTCTTCCACCACGTAGCGGATGTCGCGGCCGGGCCGGTAGCCCTTCGCCACCAGCAGCTCGTACAGCTCGCCATCTAGCGTGGTGGAGCGGGCCAGCAGCGCGCGGCGCCAGGGCTCCATCTTGGCTGGCTCGGCGCCCTCGCCGGTGCCCATGTCCATGTAGATCCTGCCGAGGATGGGCGGGCGGCGCGCGATCGCGCCCATGATCCGGCCCCTGGCAAACCAGAGCGCCGGGCTCATGGCGCCGATAAAGCCAAAGGCCTCCGGGATGGCGAAGAAGCCGTACAGGCTGATCAGGCCGCCCATGGACGAGCCCATCAGCCCCGTGGCCGCGCGCGACGGGTCGCTGCGAAAGCTGCGGTCCACCAGCGGCTTCACGGTGTTGAGCAGGAAGCGCAGGTAGGCGTCGCCCTTGCCGCCGCCGATGCGTACGTCGCGGTAGGGGCTGTACTCGTCGCGGCGCGCCTCGCCCGCGTTCGGCAGGCCCACCACCATCGCCTCCACGCCCTCCTTCGCCAGCGCCTCCAGCGTCTCGTCTACGCGCCACTCGCCCGCAAAGCTGGTGCCCGCGTCGAACAGGTTCTGCCCGTCGTGCATGTAGATCACGGGGTAGCGCCGGGCCTGACGCGTCCAGTACGAGGGCGGCAGGTAGACGAGGATGTCGCGGCTGTTGCCGAGCTGCGGGCTCTCCAGCCCATCCCAGACCTGTAAGTCGCCAACGACGGTATGAACCTCGCCCCGATGCACCACGTTATACTGCTGCCACGACATAGTTAGAAACTCATCCTGGGGCGCACACCGCCGCAATGCAATGCCCTATCGGCTATCGGGTATCGGCTATCGGCTATCAGATCCTGCTCGCCACCGCGTCCCCCACCTCGTCCGTGCGCCTGGCGCGCTGCCCGGCGCGCGCAATATCGCCGGTAACGATACCGGCCTCCAGCGTCGCGCTCACCGCCGCCTCCACCGCTTGGGCCTCGGCCTCCAGGCCAAGCGAGTGGCGCAGCAGCAGCGCCACGCTCAGGATCGTCGCCAGCGGGTTGGCCTTACCCTGGCCCGCGATGTCTGGGGCGGAGCCGTGGATCGGCTCGTACAACCCGATGCGCCCCGCGCCGAGCGACGCCGAGGGCAGCATGCCCAGCGAGCCTGCCAGCATCGAGGCCTCGTCGGTGAGGATGTCGCCAAACATGTTCTCAGTGACGATCACGTCAAAGTCGCTGGGGCGGCGCAGCAGATGCATCGCGCAGGCGTCCACCAGCATCCAGTCGTAGGCAAGGTCGGCGAACTCCGCGTGGATCAGCCGCGTGGTCACGCTGCGCCACAGGCGGCTCGTCTCCAGCACATTGGCTTTGTCCACCAGGGTGAGCTTGCCATTGCGCGTGCGGGCGAGCTCGGCGGCCATGCGCACCACGCGCACAATCTCGGCCTCGGTATAGATACACAGGTCGCTGGCCCACTCGCCGGCCGCGTCGCGGTCGCGGCGCTTCTCGCCAAAATAGATCCCGCCCGTCAGCTCGCGCACCACCAGCAGATCCACGCCCTCCAGGCGCTCGCGGCGCAGGGGCGAGGCGTCGACCAGCAGCGGGTGGACCGTAACCGGGCGCAGGTTGGCGAACAGGCCGAGCGCTTTGCGGATGCCGAGCAGGCCTTGCTCGGGGCGAACCTTCGCTGTTGGGTCATCCCACTTGGGCCCACCGACTGCGCCGAGCAGCACAGCGTCGGCAGACTGGCAAAGCTCCACCGTCTCGGGGGGGAGCGCCACGCCGGTGGTATCGATAGCGATGCCGCCGATCAGGGCCGCGCGGGCATCAAACTCGTGGCCGAAGCGGGCGCCCACCGCTCTTAGGAGCTTCAAACCCTCGTCCACAACCTCGGGGCCGATCCCGTCGCCCGCCAGGACTGCGATTGTATAGTTCACTCAATCCTCATCTACTACAGCGTATCTATGGTAACAGCGCGGTTATCGCTGGTGCGTATGCTAGCGCCACAATCACACAAGAGCTCGGCGCGAGCGGGTGGCCGGCGCCGAGCGAGAGAGGCTGAGCCATGACTGTTCGCAGGGTCGAGTCCTTCTTGTTGCGCATCGTCATCTCCGACGACGAAGCGCAGAGCCCGGAGCAGTGGCGCGGCCGGATCCAGCATGTTGCGAGCGGCGTCGAGCAGCAGATCGATGAGCTCGCCGAGGCGATCGCGTTCATTACCACGCATCTTTCCGGCGTCTATGACGTGACGCTCGAGGTTGAGGCGATCGACCCAACCCGGCCCTAGCCCGCCCCATCCCCCCTAGCCCCCACGAATATGCTCATAGATCTCCTCCGTCTCGGGCATGGGTTCCACGCCCAACTCTTGCTCGAGAGCCTGCACACAGCGCGCGTAGAGCCGCAGGGCCGTGCTGCGCTCGCCGAGCCCGCCGTAGGCGCGCATCAGCAGCTGGTACGCCTCTTCCTGGGCCTGGTCGTACTCCAGCACGCGCCAGGCGAGGCCGATCGCCTCGTGGGGGTGGCCGTCCTCTAGCAGCAGGCTGCCGAGCTTCAGCGACGCCTCTGTGAAGAGCAGGCTCAGGCGCTCACGCTCCACCACCGACCAATCCTCGTAGAGGCAGTCGGGCAGGAAGGTGCCGCCGTAGAGGCCGATGGCGCGGCGAAAATGGGTGATCGCCTCGGGCCGCTCGTCCTTCATCAGCGCGTTGCGCCCCTGATCGACCGCTGTCGAGAACGTGGCGGTGTCGTACTGGTGGTCCGCCGCCACATTGAAGCCGTAGGTGTCGCCCTGCTGCATCACGTAGTAGGTGGGCGCACCTTCAGGCCGCGTGGGCTCAATCGCCTTAGTGAGCCGGCTGAGCGTGACGCGCAGATTGTTGGCCGCCGCGTCGGCCTCCAGCCCTGGCCAGAGCATATCCATGATCCGGTCACGCGGGATCATGCGGCCCCGCTCCACGAGCAGCAGCTGAAGCAGCTGGCGCGCCTTCACGCTGCGCCAGTCACGGTCGCGGATCTCGACCTCGCCGCGCCAGACGCCAAAAGCGCCGAGGGTGCGCACATTCAGCCGATAGGCCGGGCGGTAGACAAGCCGCTCCAGGGCGCTCTCGGCAGCAGAGCGCACGTTTGGGTGTAGATCCTTGAGCATAGCGCGCAGCGCCGGGTAGGCTTTGGCAGCGCCGAGATCGCCTAGCAGTTCGGCGATGCGAGCGCGCACATTCGGCTCCTCCAGCACATCAAGCAGGCGTAGCAGCAGGGCGGGGGCGGCCTCGGGGATCTGGTTGCGCAGCACCCCACGCACCGCGTTCGGCGCCAGATCGTGCTCCAGGGCGACCGCAACGGCCGCCTCCACCACCGTCTGCGGCAGACCGGGCAAGAAGCGTAGCCCATGAGCCTCGCAGATCTGCCAGCCGACGGTGAGTGCAGCCAGGCGGGTGGCCTCGTCGCCGCGACGGGCGGCGAGCGACGCGCGATAGATCTGCGCCGTGGCGAGGAACAGGCCATCGCCGCGGGCGCTCATCGCGTGTACGAGCTCGTCGGCGAGCGTGGTGGCGCGCGCAAGCTCGCCGCCCTCGCCGAGCGCGACCAACAGAAAGACCTGGAGCCAGAGGTCGTGGGTGCCAAGGGCGGGCGGGGCGAGCTCGCCGGTGCGGCGCGGGTGGCCAAGCTGATCGCCGCCTACGGCCCGCGAGTGGCGCACCAGATCGAGGGCAGACGCTGCGGCCTGGGCACCCTGGCCGGCGCGCAGTTCGATATAGGCGTCGATCACCTGGAGGCGGGCCAGAAGCGCGGCGCCGCCGCTGGCGTTTGCGGCCTGGCGGGCGCGCGCCACGTAGCCGCTGGCCTCCTCGGGGGCGCCCTGCTCCACCAGCAGCAGGCTGAGGAAGGCGGCGCTCACGCCGGTGACGCTGGACTGAGCGTAGACATTCAGGCGGCGGTGGGCATCTAGAGCGGTGCTGACGGCCTCGGAGAGCTTACCCTGCTCGTAGAGCGCGAGCGCCTGGATGAGCAACAGATTCTGGTGCAAGCGGTCGTCGCGATCCACCTGAGGCATCTCCAGGGCCTCGGCCACCGCGGCGAGCGCAGCCTCTGGGTAGCCCTGCTGCGCGTGGATCGAGCTGACGATCATGGCGAGCAGCCATTGCCAGAAGGGGCTGCGGGGGTGACGGCTAGCGTAGACGGCCACGCGCAGGGCGGCGGCGTAGCGCCCACGGGTGTAAAGCAGGGCCGTGGTGGAGGCGAGGGCTGCGCCGCGCGCCCATGGATCGCGCACACGTTTGGCGGCGCGCACAGCACGAATGCAGACATCGGCAAAGTCGGCGGGGTTATCCTCCCAGAAGGCCAGGGCGGCCATATCGCTAAGGGCACGCAGCTCGCGCTGGTGGTTGCCCGCGTGGCGATACAGCTCGGCGGCCTGGCTGATCGCCTGGTGGGCCTGGTCGCGGTTCGCCGCCACAAGGCTCCAGCCCCACATATGCAGCAGCTCAGGGTCGCTTTCACGGATGGCGCTAGGCAGGCGCTCGATCCAGGCGCGGATGCTATCGCGCTGGGGGGTGTCGATCAGGGGCCAGGCACGGCGGCGCAGCGCGCCCGCGAGGGCCTCGTCGTCGCCGGCGGCGCCATAATGGGCCATAGCCGCCTCCAAGCGCCCACGCCGCTCGAAAACCTGGCCGTAGCGCAGGTGCAGCCCAGCCAGCTCGGGGCCGCCGAACAGCAGGCTGGCCCGCTCGCGCAGCACACGGCTCCAGAGCGGGTGGAAGCGATAGCTCTGGGGCTGGCCTTCGCCCGCATCTACTGGCGAGATCGGCAGGCCGAGCTGGAGCGTGCGCCCAAGCAGCGCATCGGCGTCGGGGCGGCCCAGGGCCTCCGCGAGCAGGGGCGCGTCGAGCTGGTCGGCGAGCGCGGCGCGCGAGAGAAAATCAAGCAGGTCGGCGGGCAGGTCGGCGAGCACCTCAGAGGCGAGATAATCGAAGAGGCTGCGCTGGCTGCTGTCGAACGTCTCCAGGTAGGCGCGGCGCTGGGCGGGGGCCTGGCGAGCGAGGGCGCGGGCGGCGAGCTGCACGCTGAGCACCCAGCCCTCGGTGCGCTCCAGCAGCAGATCGAGCTCAGGGTCGCTGAGGGTCACGCCGGCGCGGGCGATCAGCTCGGAAGCCTCGACGCGGGTAAGCGTAAGGTCGCCGGCCTCTAGCTCCACAAGGTCGCCGTCGGCGCGCATGCGCGGCAGGGGCGGCACGTCTACGGGGCGGCGCGAGGCCACCACGATATGCAGGGCGGGGGGGGCGGCGCGCAACAGATAGCCGAGCAGTGCGGTGGTAATCGGGCCGTCGGCGATCAGGTGAAAATCATCGATGATTAAGAACGTGGGTGCTACGAGAGCGCTCTGGAGCTCGCTCAGCAGGGCGCCCGCCACCACCGGCCAATCGCGCTCAAGGTCGGCGGCGGAGTGCAGGATGCGCCAGGACTCCTCGCCGACCGCGGGGAGATGGCGCTGGAAGGCGCGCACAAGGTAGGCGAGCAACAGCGAGGGCGCCTGATCGGCGGCATCGAGGCTAAGCCAGGCCACGCTGGCGCCGGTGCGCTGCAGCTCATCTGCCCACTGGGTGAGCAGCGTAGACTTGCCGTAGCCAGCGGGGGCCACCACAAGCGTGGCAGGGCGCAGGCGCACCTCGGCCAGGAGCGCCTGAAGGTCGGGGCGCAGCAGGGCCTCGCTGCGGGCGGCGGGAGGGGCCAGCTTGAGGGGTAGCAGGGCCATGGGGAGGGCCGCTGCTCGTGCGGGAGCTACTTCTGTCATAGTTTGTTTCTCCGCGCATCACCCGCCGAAGCTGTCGTCGAAGCGCTCGAAGGCCCCATCATTATAAAGCACAAAGATGCTCGCGCCATTGGTGGGTTGGAAAGCCGGTGTGTAGATCATCAGGCCATCCGCGAACAGTTGGATCACGCCGCGCTGATTGGCCTTCAGCTCCAGCTCGGGGCTGGTCGGTGCGCCAAGCCGCTCGCGCACCATCGGCCAATTGAAGTAGACCCGCCCGAAGCCGCGCACAGGCTGGTTCGGGTCGGGGCCGGGCGTCGGGTCGGGGCCAAGATCCGCAACCGCCTGGGGCGGTAGCCCATCGTAGACGCCTGCATCTCGGCCATAAAAAACGTAGACGTAGTCGTCTTTGGGCGTCTTGTTTCTACGATCCCAGTAGAACATCAGGCCTTGCTCGAAGAACTGCTGCGACCCATCGCCGGCCACCTCGGGCGCTTGTGGGCAGCCAAGGCGCGTGCGCACGCCGATATTGTCGTCAAAAAGCTTGCCGAAGCCCCCGACGAGCAATCTATCGTCACATTGTGCCACACTCGTGGGCGTTATGGGGGCGACTGTTTCTGTTGGCAGCAACGTCTCTGTGGGCGAGGGGCTCGCGGTGGGCGTCAGCGTCTCGGTAGGCGCCAAGGTTTGGGTGGGCGGCGGCGTGGCCGAGGGCGACGGGACCGGCGTGGCCAAGGGCGACGGGGTGAGTGTTATGGTCGCGGGCGGAGCGCTCGCCGTGGGCTGCGCAACGGTCGCGCTCGGCTCGCTTGTGGCCGTAGCGACGGCGCCGGAGTCGGGCGTCGCCGATGGCTCGCCGGGCGTTGGGGCAGCGGTCTCGCTAGGCGGGGGCGGCGGCACGCTGGGCACAGGCGACGGGGCGCCACCTGCGCTCTCCTGGCGGCTCAGCGCAAACACGAGGGCCACAGCCAGGCCCCCGGCGAGCAGGGCGAGCAGCACGGCGAGGAGCCAGGGCGCGACCCCACGGGCACGCGCGGGCGAAGCAGGCGCGGGCGCCGTGGCGCGGGCCGCCGTCGCGGACGTAGCGGCAGCGGCCACTGGCGCACTTGGCTGGCGCAGCACCGCATCGGGCGCGGGCACGCGGCGCGTGGGGGCGCGCGGGTCGACAGGCAGGGGGCGAGGCGGCAGGGCGGGCGGCGGGCCAACGGCGGTGCTCGCCGGTGCGCCACGGGCCACCTGGCGCAGAGCCGTGACGAAGGCGCCAGCGCTCGGGTAGCGTGCTGCCGGGTCGACGTCGGTAGCCTGGTCGATCACGGCGTCTACGCCAGGGGGCAAGGCGGGGTTTAGCTGTGAGGGCGGGATGGGCCGGTCGTAGAGATGGCCGAGCAGCACATCCTGGGTGCTGCCCTCGAAGGCGCGGCGGCCGGTGAGGGCGCGGTAGGCGAGCATGCCGAGGGCGTAGATGTCGGTGCGGGCGTCCACCGGGCGGCCCGCGATCTGCTCGGGGGCCATGTAATCTGGCGTGCCGATCATCGCACCCGTGGTGGTAAGGCCGGGGGTGTCGAGCTGCTTGGCGATGCCGAAGTCGGTGAGCATCACGCGGCGACCGTCGGCTGTCTCGCTGAGGAAGATGTTGCCGGGCTTGATATCGCGATGCACCACACCACGGACGTGGGCGTAGTCCAAGGCGGCGGCCACGGGCGCCAGCACGGCGAGCAGCGCGTCGAGGCCGAGGGCGCCGGAGGCCTGCAGCCACTCCTGCATGGTCTGGCCGCTGAGCAGCTTCATGGCGATGTAGGCCATGCCATCGTGCTCGCCAACGTCGTAGACAGGCACGATGCCGGGGTGCTCAAGCGAGGCGGCGGTTACAGCCTCGCGCTGGAAGCGCTGCACGAGCGAGGCGTCGTCGCTGAACTGGGGGTAGAGGATCTTGAGCGCCACGTCGCGCAGAAGCACGGTGTCGGAGGCGCGGTAGACCGCGGCCATGCCGCCTCGTCCGAGGAGCTCTTTAATCTCATAGCGTCCGAGGCGCTGATTAAGCAGCGATCTGAGCATGCGTGCGTGCGACCTACAGGCAATGGGGGCGCCTGAGGGTGCATTTTAACACACGCGATGGGACGGTGGACGGTGGACGGTGGACGGTGGACGGTGGACAGGAAGATCCAAAGGCAAGGGTGCAGATTGAGGGTTCGCGAGCAACGCTCTCGCGCAGCCTGGCGAAGAGTCGCTCAGGTTGAACCACGAAGGCCACGAAGCGCAGGAAGGCCAGCCTCCAATTAATCTGCAAGGGAACCGGAAGAACTAAAGCATCGCAACTTTCAAGCTCTACCGCAGCAGTATGCGCTAAGGCCGAAGCTATACGGTATGTCGGGATGGATAAGCATTTCCGGTTCCCCAACTACACAGCTAGTGTTGAAGTGGGTTGAATTTATCCCTTGACAAGGCGTAATATTTTTGATATTGTAGGATCAGTCCTATATATGATCAGTCCTATATTTTGGAGAAGCTATGTCCCTCGAACATGCCATACTTGGCTTTCTTAACTACAGCCCCCTTTCAGGCTACGACCTGAAAAAAACCTTTGACAATTCCGTCCAGCATTTTTGGCCCGCCGACCAGAGTCAAATCTACCGCACATTGACTCGGCTTACCGAACACGGCTGGGCGGAGATGGAAGTGATGAAGCAATCTGAACGCCCTGAGCGCAAGGTGTATCAAATCACCAAGAACGGACGCACAGAACTATTGCGCTGGCTGGCAGAACCCGCACCCGAACAAGCCTCACGCAGCGCGGCTTTGGTCCAGGTTTTCTTCTTCGGGCAAATGACCGATGCGATCATCCTGGAAAAATTCGAGACCTACGCCCAAACCATCCGCGCCGTTTTGCAAATGTACGAGCAATTAAGCGGGACACTGATCACCAGCTTGCCTAAAAACTGTCTGCCTCGCGAACAATTCTTTTGGATGTCCACCCTTGATCTTGGAATTCGCACCATGCAGGCGAATCTCGATTGGGTAGAGGATATGATCAACCAGTTGAAGAAGGGTAAGGTGCCACAATGAACACTACTTGGAAATGGGCAAAACGCATCATGGCTGGATTTTCGGTTTTGATGCTCGCACTAACGGCATTGACCTTCACTGCGGGCGCTTCCGCAAAGTCGCAACTTGCCCGCGAGAATCCGCCGCCAGGAAAATTGGTGGACGTGGGCGGTTACAAAATGCACTTGTACTGTACGGGTGAAGGCAGTCCGACCGTGATACTGGAAGCGGGCATGAACGACTTTTATGTCTCGTGGGCTAAGGTTCAACCCGAAGTTGCTAAAGCGACGCGCGTCTGCTCGTATGACCGAGCAGGCTTGGGATGGAGCGAAGCGAGTCCGCGTCCACGCACGAACGAAGTCATGGCAGAGGAACTTCATACTCTATTGAAAAATGCAGGCATAGAAAGTCCCTATATTGTGGTTGGGCATTCCTTCGGCGGGATCAACGTGCGGATGTTCGCGCGGCAATACCCCGATGAGGTGTCTGGAATGGTTCTCGTGGATTCAGCGCATGAAGAGCAAGGCGCGCGCCTGCCGTTCCTGAAAGAAGCGAGTGATCGGTTTGTCGGTCAATTCCGCACGTTCTCGTTTATGAGTTCATTCGGATTGATGGCGTTATCGCCTGAGACGATCCCAAATCGTGGATTCGCCGATGAGGCGTACAAACAATATCAAGCAGTACTGGCAACGACAACGTATTTCGACGGCGCTACTGCGGAGTCGTTGGCTTTTTATTCCAGCGCACCTTCATTGAAGGTCGCAAGTCTGGGCGATTTACCCCTGATCGTAGTAAATCACGGACTCCCCGATCTGTCCATTGGACTCACGGATGAGCAACAAAACCAGTTTGAGCAGGAATGGACGAACATGCAAAAAGAGTTGGTTGGCTTATCGTCGAAGGGCAAACAGGTCATCGCAGAAAAGAGCGCACACTACATCCAACTCGATCAGCCCGATCTTGTCATTGAGTCGATTCTTGAACTCGTGCGGGCGAGTCGTTAGAAATAAAAAGGGTGTAGAACGTCCCGAAGGTTTTCTTGAGAGACTTTGACTATTTTGAAGCCTTCAGGACGGTTGCTTCAACTGAAATGAACGCACCTAACGCTTGGCTGTCAGCTGCGCCGCTGGCAGGCGTGTGGAGGGTGGAGGACGCAGGCACAAGACAGGTGCCAGGCACACTGCGTGCGGCTGACCCCTGAAGCATCAGGAACGACGGGCTGCACCTGACCTGTGGAGGTTGCGGGTTGTTGGGCTGTCAGTAAGCCGTAGCGGTGTGGCGGGTAAATTGCGCCCAGCCCAGGGCCGCGCCAGCGGCGTCAGCTGCACCCCCGATGCCTCAGGGCGAGGCACGTGCGCCCAGAGAACACCCCGCCCACGCCGAATTCGGCGGGTGTTCTCAGGACAGCCTGGTTAGCCAGCAGATTCGTTGTCTCTGTTAATTAGCAGTTGCTGGGCTATGTCTCGATACTTCTTGATGAGCCAATGCAGCACTTCTATTTGTTCATGACCTGGAGCACGTCTTATCTGGATAAGAAGTTTCAGTGCTGTTGGTCGATCAAGAGTCAAGTTTGAGGCTCCCTCGTTGCAGACTGAACAGATAGCTCGCAAATTAGAGGGATCATCGGTTCCGCCCATAGACTTATCGATAATATGTCCGATATGAAGCCTTGTCATTCGTGATGGTTCGTAAGGATGCGGTTCACCAGGAACCGCACCACACATTTGACAAGTAAATCCATTTCTGTCAAGTACGAACGCCCGTGTCTCTTTTGAAATATCCCGTTCAAATGCCGGAATAGGATGTGGATCGAGTAGTAAATATTGTCCTGGCTTCAAGTCACTTCGATCATTGTGTGTAAGAATTTGATAACCTTCCTCCGTTCGTAACTCTCGAATCCTGCGTCCCCATTCATTTATGTTACCAGAAACAGCGCGAAGCTCATCCGAGGCCATCACTTTGCCCACATTATTGAGCACATATTCGCGCAACTTTGTACGGGCTCCTTTTCCTCGCGGCTTTTTCGCGGTCATACTGGTACCTCAACGCTTTTAAATGATTGTGTTGACAATGTAAGGGCGATCCGAATTTGAGTGGCAACAGCTTCTGCAACGGGCGGTGGAAATGCATTTCCTATCTGTCGATAGGCGGCGGTCTTTTTTCCAAAAAACCCCCAGGTGTCAGGGAAGCCCTGAATGCGTGCAACCATACGGGTCGTCAATTTGGGGAGTCCGACAAATCCGGGTAAGGGCGCGAGATCGGCAATACCGTGTCCATCAACCCCTAGCTGCGCCCATGCTCGTTTCGCGCGCGTGGGGCCAAGATCTGGGCCACCGTGTTTTTTGGAACCACCCACAATAGTTGGGGCAATCCCTCGTGCCTCTTGACTCCAACGAGCAGCGTGCTCCCAGCCATTTGATGCCATTAAGTCATGCAACAAATCGCCTACCGGTATTGGTTGTATCGAATATGGGTGAGGCCAAGAAAAATGCTCAGCGATTGATGCACGCAAAGCAACGATCACGACCCGTGGACGAAGCTGCGACACTCCAAAATCAGAGGCTTGAAACAGTTTAATCTCCGTTACATAGCCTAATACTCGTAATTGGTTAATAAGATTAGCTCGATAGGTTGTGAATCCTGGATCAAGAAATCCGCGTACATTTTCGAGCATCACGGCAGCTGGACGTGCCTCATCAACAAGACGGAGAGCATCAGGAAACAGATCCCGCTCGTCATTCGCTCCCAATTGCTTACCCGCTACGGAAAAAGGTGGACATGGAACCCCACCAGCAATCAGTTCAATACCTTTGAAGGGAGTAGGCTCAAAAGATTTTACATCTCTTTCAACAACATTCCATCGCGGACGGTTTTGCCGTAATGTCGCACAGGCTGATGCGTCGATTTCAACAAGCGCGAGGCTGTCAAATCCAGCCTGCTCCAATCCAAGTGCTTGTCCACCGGCACCCGCACAAATCTCGATGCAGTTCATAGACATAAAATCCTTGGATAAATACGTACTCTCTCATGATTATAGCACCAGTTTGAAATTGCGCACAAGCTTTCGGGTGATCACTGCTGGCTAACTTGGCGGTAGACGGACATTCGTCCAGATTTCCTATCCGTAGCGCCGTCCGCCGTTGCTGCCGTTTCGGCATGTGTTCATCGGCACAGGCGTTCGTGTGCGAGTGT
>JAYUYB010000003.1:0-2281 GCA_043752655.1 Chloroflexota bacterium | reverse complement strand
GGGAACAGGGGACAGGGAACAGGATAGAAAACAAGGTGTTACCACGGCCAGAGAGGAGACCGACGGCGCATAGATGACGTCGGACCGAGGCTGGGGAGGAGATACGACGGGGGAGCGCACACGCTGCGCTTCCCCGTCGGTGCGTGTACGCCACGCGCTGAAGCGCCGTGTGCTATTCCTGGGGAAGCCCGCCTACGCGGGCTGCGGCGCCGAGCAGAGGCAAAAATAGGCGCGTGCGCAGGTCGAGCTCCAGGCTTTGGGTGATGGTGGTGGTGTTACCGGCGCGATCTTCGTAGCGCACGGCGAGTTGGTGGGGGCCGGAGGTGGCCGGAAGCAGCCAGCGGTAGGAGTCGTAATAGGGCTGGGGGTCCTCGAAGGCGCCGTCGAGGCCGAGCTGCACGGCCACGATGCCGCCCTGGTCGTCGATGGCGTTGGTGTCTACGCGCACGAGGCGGCTGGTGAGCAGCGCGGGCGCGGCGGGCGCGCCAGGGATGGCGGCGGCAAGGGCGGCGATCTCGGCGGGGCCGAGGGCGCGCCCGTAGATGGCGAGATCGTCGAGGGCGGCGCCGATCTGGCCGCCGCCGTAGGTGAAGCGGCCCATGTGCAGCACCTCGCCTAGCGCCACGGGTAGTGCGGCGCCGTGCGTCTCTGCGGCCTTCAGGCCGTCGAGGTAGAGCGCCTTGGTGCCAGCCTCGGCGTCCCAGGTGACGGCGAAGTGGTGCCAGCCGGGGCTAAGCGTGTCGGGGGCCGTGAGCAGATCGCGGCTCGCCTCGTCGGCGGCGGTGGTCCAGAACGTCCAGGCGGGCGCCCCAGCAGGGCCAACGCTATCGCGGCGCAGGGCCAGGGTGCCGCTGTAGACGGGCGAGCTATCGGGGCTGGCGCTGGCGGCGAAGAGGTAATGGCGCGGCAGGCGGCCGCTAGGATAGGCGGCGGGCAGGTTGGCCCAGAGGCTTACGGTGCCGGCTTCGGCGCGCAGGTTGCCAGCCACGGGGTAGGTGAGGCCCGTGGCGTCCAGCAGCAGCGCCTGCCCGGCGCGGCCCTCGACGTAGCGCGGGCGTCCGTAGAAGGTGGGGAAGCCGCGGCCCACCGCCTGCAGCGGGTGATCCTCGAATGCGGCGGCGAAGAGCAGATTGGCGGGCGGCTCGATGGCGACGGTGCCGATGGGGGGCGTTGTGTCGGCGGGGCGGTCGGCGCCAACCCCGGCCGCTGCGGAGGCGCCCTCGGCGGGCGCGGCGGCGGGCGCGCCGGGGGGCGTAAAGTCGTAGCTGCCAACGAGGGCGTCGGACCAGAGCCAGCCGCCGGAGAGGCAGCCGGCGTAGGCGGCGCACGGGTCGGCGCCGGCGCCGTACCAGCCGTAGGGGTCGACCAGCCGCCCGTAGCGGCGCAGCTCGAAGTGCAGGTGTGGCGTGCCGCGCACAAAGCCGCTGCGCCCGCTGGTGCCAAGGAAGTCGCCGGCCCGCACGGGGACGCCCTGGCCGCTATCGATCAGATCCGCAAAGCGCGGGGCGAAGCCGTCCAGGTGCCAGTAGACCGTCTCGTAGCCGCCGGGGTGGCTGATCACCACGCCGTAGCCACGGTGGGTGCGCGCGTAGGCGATGCCGTCGGCGGCGGCGAGGATGGGCGTGCCGACGGGCTGATCGGGAAAGTAGTAGTCGTGGCCGTCGTGGCCGTCGTACTGCACGTTGCCCTGTCCAAGGTAGTTAACGACGTAGCCATTGCCGTCATCGCCGCTGTCCACGGTGGGGTAGGCGTGGTCGAAGTAAGCGAGATGCACCACGCGCGCGCCCTCCGGCCAGGGCTGGAGGAGGGAGATGGAGAGAGAGGGGGCAGAGGGGGCAGAGGGGGCAGAGGGGGGAGCGAGGGAGGAACCTATGCCAGTCTGCCCGATCTGAACCAGCTCGTTATTGAAGTACTGCTCGAATGCGGCGCCGAAGCGGGCGACGGCGGCGCGCCACTCGGGGGCGGTGCGGCCACGGGCGAGGAAACGCTGCACGGCGACGCCCTCGGGGGCTTGGTCGAGCGTGAGCGTGAGCGTGAGGCCGTCGCTGAAGCGCAGGGTGGGCGGGCGGCTGTAGGGGCCGAGGCCGGCGCGCAGCTCGCGGCTGGCCCAGTCGATTTGGGCGGCGAAGCCGGGCGGGCCTGCGGGGCCGAAGGGGTGGCGCAGCGCCTGCTCGGGCGGCGCGGGGTCGCTCAGAAGCGCGGCGGTGGCCTGGAGCAGCGCGAGGTGCAGGCGCGGGCTAAGGCCGTAGTAGAGCGCGGCGCTCTCGATGATCGTGGCGGC
>JAYUYB010000002.1:0-5869 GCA_043752655.1 Chloroflexota bacterium | reverse complement strand
CCGGGAAGCGCTCGGAGAGATGCAGGCGCGGATAGTTCACGGCGCGGTCAACCCCTGATTTAAAACCATTCACGGCTATTGTAGATCGGAAAGCTTACCAGCAGGTGACACGACATACCCTCGGAGGATGATTAGCTGTTCATACACTACGTGCCGCTATGACCGCATGCTGCTTGGGCCTGGTATGATGGCGGACGGGTTCGCTGCAAGCATGCAGAAGCAGGGGGAGGAAGACAGTGACGACAACGGATGGTCGGTCCAAACTTCGCCGTGGTGGCCGTGAACTGATCATACCAACTCAGGCACTGGCGCTGCGTTTTCGTATTGAGCTTCAAGAGACGGAGCCCCTAGTCTGGCGTGAAATCGAGGTGCCTGGTGACTATAGCTTCTGGGCGCTTCACGTCGCAATCCAGAGCGCCATGGGGTGGCAGGATTACCATCTTCACCGCTTCACCGTGCCGCATCCGCGCACGCGGCGGTCGCTGGTCTTCGGGATCCACAACCTGCTCCAGGATTGTGACGATCCGCCGAGTTGGGCGACACAGGTCGCCGCAGTGTTCACGCTAAACAATGCTGTCGGCGTCTACGAGTATGACTTCGGCGACGACTGGCAGCACACAATCCAGCTGCTCGCCGTGCGCAAGCGCGACTTTCAGGTGCCCTACCCGCGCTGCGTTGGTGGCGCGCGGGCCTGCCCACCCGAGGACTGCGGCGGTGTGAGCGGGTACGCCGCGATCGTGGCAGGTACGATGGACGACGACACGCGCCGCTGGCTGCCGAAAGGCTACGACCCAGCACGCTTTGACCCGGCGCGGGTGCAGTTCAGCGATCCCTGGCGGCGGCTCGCCTACTCCTGGTACGGTGATGCTGAAACCGGTGATACACCGGATGAGGCGCCGCCACGGGCACGCGGTCGTCGAGGTGGGTAGTAGAAGATGCTGTTGCTGAACCTCATCGTGCTTATCGCAAGCATTGGGTAGCTATACACTGTTGGAGTTGCTTGGGGGCCACGTGGTAGAGGTCGGGCTGGACTGGGATTCAAGCCAGTCAACTCGCCTCGACGAACTTATCCGCCGCGAGGTCACACCTGAGCCCCAGGATGGCTTCGTGTAGCCCAGCCGGCGTAGACGATGGTGTAGATGATCATGAGCGGTGCCTTGTCGCTTCCCAGGTGCCAGCAGTGACGCCCGGCGTGCTACGATAGCACAGCGTCGCCGCCCCGTCGCGCCCGCACCCGGTTGTACCTCGCCTTCGTGACCGTCCACGGCCACCGCTCCTTTATCTCCGGCCCCGGCCCATAGCTTGCAGCGAGGGGCGTCCCAACAGTCTACTGGAGGCGACAGCCGCCGCGAGCACGCCGTCGATCTCCTATTCGTTCTCGTTTCACGGAGGTTTCACTGGTGCAGTCAGTTCGCGTACTCATTGCCGATGATCAGCCGCACGTCGTGGCCCATATGCAGGAGCAACTCGCCGCTCAGTCCTGGATCACGCTGCTTGGTCTTGCACCCTCGTTCGTCGCAGCGGCGGAATGGCTAGCCCGAGAGCCGGTCGACGTCGTGATCTTCGGCCTGGTCGGCATGGGCGATGGGCCATTTACGAGCGTGCACCGCCTGCAAAGCGCCTCGCCCCAGACCCGTCTGGTGGTCTGCTCGTCGAAGATCCACCCAGCGGAAGATCTGCTGCGGGAAGGGGTGCTCGGCTACCTGACGAGAACCGATGAGGGACAGGGGTTGCTGGACGCCATTCGCACCGTGATGCGGGGCGAGCGCTACTGCTCGCCGGAGGTTGCGGAGTTCCTGGAGCAGACCACTGGGCCGCTCCGGATTACGCCTGAGGAGCGGCGTGTGCTGGCGATGCTCAGCGAGGGCGTCCATGACGTCCTCGTTCTTGCAGAGCGCCTGGGCGTCCACCGGGTAGCTGTGTTGACGCAGTTGAATGCGCTGCAGAACAAAACCGGATGCTTCAGCCGTCGGGAGCTGGCAGCATGGTATCGAGCGCATCGCGCACGGCTTACTCCCGACGGTACGCTCAACCCAATCGCGGGCGAGGAGGCATAGCGCGTGCTAGCGAAGCGTTTTGTGCAGCCAGACTGGCTCGACGCCGTCCTCGGGCGGGCCGCTTTCGACCCGCTCAAGCTCCCGGGTGAACTGACCTTCGTTGGCCATCCGTCGCCTCCGCGCTGTCACCAGCCCACGTCACGCTCACGCTCGGCGGGCACGCGTTGCTCGGGCATAGCTTGTTTGGCCTGCGCCTTCGCGTCGCCGCCTCATTGCGGCGAGTACCGCTGGCTGTAGGCGGAGCGAAGCGTAGCTGCGGTGCTATTCAGTGTCTCTCGAAGTGGGCGCTTCGACCAGTCGGCGTTGATGGTGAAGCCATCGCCGACGTAGCGCGGGAAGACGTGGAGGTGGACGTGGAACACCTCCTGGAATGCTGCTTCGCCATCGGCGAGAAACAGGTTTACCCCCTCACAACGCAGCGTTGCCGCCCGCAGTGCGGCAGCCGTCCGTTGGGCCACCGTCCACAGCCGCTGCCCGGTGGCCTCGTCCAGCGCGGCAAGGTCGGCGACGTGATGACGAGGGATAATCAGCGCATGGCCCTCGGTCACCGGATTGATGTCGAGCAGGCCAACCACGAGCTCGTCGGCGTAGAACAGGCTCCCCGGCAATGTGCCCTGAAGAATGGCACAGAAAACACAGTCGCTCATCGCACCTCCTCCTCGATGAGCGGCGCTTCCACCAGCCGGCTTGTGCCCCGGCTCAGCATGGGGAAGCCGCGCACCGCACTGTTCTCTCGCATGCCACCTCCACAGGTTGCGCTACCGACCGAGTGTAGCACCGCGCAACAGTGGGGCTACCCCTCCGCTGGCAGCGCAGCCAGCAATGTCTCCAGCTCGTCGTAGCTCAGGAAGCCGGCACCCGAGTTGGCTGCGCCGAGCTTGTAGGAGGCGAAGACGGTCGCCGCACGCAGGGCTCGCAGCGGCTCACGCGAGCGCAGGTAGCCGTGCAGGAAGCAGGCGAACAGCGCATCACCGGCGCCGGCGGTCTGCACCACCGGGCGAGTGACGACCGCCGGCAGCTGGCGCCGCAGCCCGCTGTTGCGCACGGCGAGGTAGGCGCCCTGATCGCCGAGCCCGATCACCACGACCGCGGCCGGCGAGGCGCCGAGCAGCGCTTCAGCCCAGGCGGCGGGCGGCACGCTGCTGCGCTCGCCACTCACGAAGAGCACGTGGGAGCTCTGGAGGAAGGGCGCATTGTACGGGTCGTCGAGATCAGTGAGCGTGTGGAGGTCGCTGGCGATCGGCACGCGGCGGGTCTGTGCCAGGGCGATCAGCGGTTTGCTGTAGGCGATGTTTGTCAGCACAGCCAACGCTGCACCAGCAAGGGCCGCCGCGAAGCGCTCGGGCGGATAGGTCAGCTCCAGCACATCCTTGAGGTCAGTGTGCACGGCGCGGGCGCCGCTCGCGTCATAGAGCACCACCGACTGTGGCGTTGCCGCCGCGTCGCTGCCCACGACGTCGTCGGTGATGCCGTCGGCAGCGAGCGTTGCGCGTACCAGACCCGCTGTGGTGTCGGCGCCGATCAGTGATGCGAGTGCCACCTCGTCACCCAGCGTGGTCAGCGCGCGAGCCAGGTTGTAGCCCACGCCTGAGATGGCGCTGCTCACGCCGAAGGGCACGAACGTTGTCGGCCGGTAGGGCAGCGGGAAGCCTGCGACGCGCACGGTCGTCTCCAGGTTCACGTTGCCGACAACCACGATGCGCGCCATCACGAGCCTCCTGAGCGCCAAGAGATCCACCTTGCGACGGATGAGTCCAGCCTGCTGCTCGGGGATGATAGCAGCGTTCCCCAATCGGTGCAGGAGAGGAGCGCGATGACCCGCTACGCACGCTACCAGGGTGCGATCGTGCGCGACGCGCAGATCCTCCTGATCCAGCAGACCCACCACGATGACGGTCGCAGCTACTGGCTGATCCCCGGCGGCGGGATCGAGCCCGGCGAGAGCGAGGAGGCCTGCGTGGCCCGCGAGATGTGGGAGGAGACCAGCTTGCGGGTACGCGTCGCGGGGCTGCTGCTCGACGAGGAGGGCATCCCCGGCGGCATCTACCAGCGGCTGAAAACCTATCTGTGTCACGTGGAGTCGGGCGAGGCTGCGCCCGGCTACGAGCCCGAGGAAGACGCCGCAGCCGCCTACGCGATCACCGCGGTGGCCTGGTTCGAGCTGGCCGACCCAGCGAGCTGGCCCGCTGAGCTGCGCGCCGATCCGTTCACCGCGCCCCTGCTCAACCGCATCTGGCAGGTCTTCAATGTCGCCCAGCCAACCCTGTCCGGCACAGCGGAGCAGCCCTGATGGCGAACGAGCGAACGTACCCCTGCCCGCCGTGTCCAGACCTCGACGCGGCGAGCGCCTTCTATGCGGCCCTCGGCTTCACGCACACCTAGCGGCAGCTTTGGCCCAACCCATACGCCGTGATCGCCTGCGAGGAGCTGCAGATGTATCTCTCGGCGCCAACCCGTTGATCCCCACCGGCAGCCAGCTCCACCGCGCGCGCTGCGTGGGCTGCGGCGCCCAGGATGTGTTTGACCTAAGTCGCTTTTGCGAGGGGGTGCAGGTAGGCTGCGGCCGCCGCATGGCCGGCGGCGCGTGCCGCTTCCCGTGCCGCCTCGGTCGTCGCTTCCTGTGCCGCCTTGTGCGCAGCCAACCCGCTCGTACGCTGGAACTTCGTCTGCTCAGCCCCTTCAGCGAACGTCCACGCCGCTTCGACGGCGACTCGAGGCCGTGGGTCGTCAGGGTAATGTTCCTCGAAGATCGCCAGGACATCCTGGGCGTTCTCTGCGGCATAGCGCGTGACTACCCGGAGATCCTGTACGCTCAGCTCGACCGTGCCGGGCTTGTTCGTCATGTCTTCGCCTCATCATGAAAGTAGCAGGTTCTCGTGGAGCAGCCGCTTGGGCTATTGTAACAGGCACCCACCCCTTGGGTAGGTGTACACACCGAGAGAGCGGGCAGGCAGGCCCGATCGAGGGGTGGCAACATATCGCTATAGGCCTCGCCGGGGTCGCCCGCGCTGGAAGTGGAGCAGCCTGCGGTCCTGGGCCTCAAGGACGGTCGCGAGATAGACTAGGTGCCGGTCGCCGGCGCGGATGGTGGGCAGGCGCTCGCCGACGGCGGCGTTGGCCAGGGTCGGCAGGGGAATGCCGAGCTGCCGGGCGGCTTCGGCGAGTAGCAGCGATGGATCAGGGCAGCCGAGGAGGGCGCGGACGTGCTGGGGTGCTCGCGCCCAGGCGCCCCAGGACTGACGAAGCAGTGCGGCGCGAACAAACGATTGTTCGCGCTCGGTCAGCTCGGTCAGTGGGTTGAGCAAATCCACGCGCACCGGGCGGGCTCTTTCGTCGCATGCAAAGGCGTAGATAACCACGGCGGCATAGGCCAGTTGAAACGCGGTATCCTCAATACTCACAACCGTCACCAGAAGGCCGCGCACAGCTGCCAGTTGTGCCGCACCAATACGCAATGCTTCGACGGGGAGATCGCTGGCATCGCGCACCTGGTCGTCCACGACCACAAGCGTTGTCACGAGCATACGCCGCCCTCCCAAATAATCAGAGCTGCTCTCTATTACTTGAAAATCACTACTCCGTTGTACGGCTCGCTGGACGGTTAAAGCATGCAGCATTGAGACCGAGACGGAAGTGCAGATTTCCGGCAGGGGAGAAACTGGCGCAGCGAACCCCTTGATAATGAGGTCTTATCAAAACCTCCGAGTGCGCTATCCCCAGGATCGACCCGCTTGCCGTCCTTGCTCGGGTCTGGTACAATTACTCGTGAGAATTGAGGTTCTGCCAGGTAATTGCCATGAGTAACCTATCCT
>JAYUYB010000001.1:0-2286 GCA_043752655.1 Chloroflexota bacterium | reverse complement strand
GCGGCGGCGTGGCCCTGGTACAAGTTATCGAGGACGATGGCCTGATGGCCGGCCGCGATTAGCTCGGCGGTGGTGACCGAGCCGATGTAGCCCGCGCCGCCGGTGACAAGGATCTTCAAGGCATGCTCCTTTCGCTGCGGACGCCACTCGCCCGCGCACTCGGCTACAAGCATAACAGGCGTGTCTGACAGGCGGATGAACAGCGCGGCGACGCCGCCGTTACGCTGGCTCTTCGGCAGGCGGCATAGGCGCCACGTCGGCGTCGGGCAGCGGGGGTAGGACAGGGCTGGGTGGCGGGGGGATTGGAGCTGCTGGCAAGGCCTCGAGCGGGGCGGCGGGCAGCGGGGCGTGGGCGATCTGGGCGCCCACAGCGTAGAGCGCCTGGATATGGAGGCGGTTCAGGCAGACGAAGCTGCGCGTCACCGGGCTGCCGCCCTGGAGCGGGTAGATCGTCACGTTGCTGAGGGCGAGAAAGTCGTCGGCGATCTCGCTGAGCATGCCGATCAGCTCCATATCGGTGCGCTTGTAGAAATCGGCGCGCAGGGCGAAGGGCGGGGTGAAGAACATCATCGGCTGCGTGTCGCGGGGCGGCGCGGGCGCCTGGAAGCCAGGGGGAGGATCAGGCTCGGTGATGGTGGCCACAAGCAGCGCGCCGCTCCAATCCACCAGCAGCTGCGGCACGCGCTGGCTCTGCTGCGGCTTGTCCAGCGGGGCGACGCTGGCGTCGCGCAGGGTGATAAAGCGGTGGAGGCGGCTGTTGATCGCGTCGCTCACCCGGCGGTAGAGCGGCAGGTCGTAGCTGCCGGTGATCAGCAGCGCGTCGGTGTAGATCTCGACCGTGAATGTGTAGATCTCGCTCATGCATTCCTCGATCAGCCGGGCGCCTACCCAGCGCCAGAGATAGACTGGAGCGTCTCCCAGAAGCTGGGGTAGCTTACGGAGGCGGATTCGGGGTCGCTGATCGTGGTCTCGCCGGTGGCGACAAGCGAGGCCACGGCCCAGGCCATGGCGAGGCGGTGATCGCCGTGGCTGGCGAGCTGGCTACCGGTGAAGGCGGGGCCGCCGCGTCCGACGATGCCCATGCCGTCGCCGGTAGGCTCCACCTCAACGCCCATCTGGTCGAGGCCATGGGCCACGGTGGCGATGCGGTCGGTCTCCTTGGCGCGCAGCTCCTGGGCGTCGCGCACGAGCGTGTCGCCGGTGGCGCAGGCGGCGGCGAGGGCGAGCACAGGGAGCTCGTCGATCAGGCGCGGGATGAGCGCGCCGCCGATGGTGACCCCGCGCAGCTGCGAGGAGCGCACCGTGATATCACCCACGGGCTCGCTGCCCTCTGTGCGCTCGTTTGTGACCTCGATGTCGGCCCCCATCGCGCGCAGCACATCCAGGGCGCCGGTGCGCGTGGGGTTCAGGCAGACGCCGTGGGTAGAGAGTTCGGCGTCGGGGTGGATGGCGGCGGCGACCCACCAGAACGCGGCCGACGACGGATCGCCTGGCACGCGCAGGGAGAGCGGGTAAGGAAAGACCGGATGGGTTGGCGGGTGGAGCGTGATGCTCTCGGGGCGCAGCTGGAGGTCGATGCCCATAGCCTGAAGCATGCGCTCGCTGTGGTCGCGGGAGGCGATCTTGCCAGTAAGCGTGAGCGGGCCGGTGCCGCTGAGAGCAGCCAGGAGCAGGGCCGACTTCACCTGCGCAGACGCGACGGGGAGCTCGTAGCTGCCGCCCTTCAGCGTCGTGCCGCGCACAGCGAGGGGGGCGCGGTCGCCGTTGTCGCGGCCATCGAGCGTGGCGCCGAGGGCGCGCAGGGGCGTCACAATCCGGCGCTGGGGGCGCGAGCGCAGCGAGGCGTCGCCGGTGAGAATAGCGAAGTGGGGCATGCCGGCGAGCAGGCCAGCAAGCAGGCGCAGAGTAGTGCCAGAGTTGCCGCAGTCCAGCAGGTCGGCGGGCTCTTTGAGGCCGCGCAGGCCAACGCCGGCCACCACAACCTCGCTACCGTCGCGCTGCACATCCACGCCGAGGGCGCGCATGCAGGCGATAGTAGAGAGGCAGTCTTCGCCGACGAGGAAGTTGGTGATGCGGGCGTTGCCCTCGGCCACAGCGTTGAAGATAACGGCGCGATGCGAGATCGACTTATCGCCGGGGATGTTGATGGCGCCACGCAGGCGTTTTGGAGCGGTGAGCGTGATTGAAGTCATAGGAGACAAGGAGACAAGGAGACAAGGAGACAAGGAGACAAGGCTGGTGCTCCGCTAGGCGCTCCCGGTCTCCTTGTCTCCTTGTCTGGCCTAC